>CANHUG010000167.1 GCA_947462995.1 Verrucomicrobiales bacterium
AGAGAGGTTCGGCGGAGGAATCCCAGCGGAGACGGAGCCCGCCCGGGTTGGGGCCGGTGCCGGCGTTGGTCCATGTGAAGTCGATGGAGTTGCTGCCCGGGTTGAAGGGACCGGGGATGGTGAACGGACCGAAGTAGGTATTGAAGGCCGGGGCGGAGATGCCGACGAGGGGGGCGCTGCCGTTGAGCCGGACGGAGTCTAGCGAGTTGTCGGCGGCGGCGTAGAGATTGATCTGGGCGGAGCCGGGGACGTAGTCGGCGAGACTGAAGGAAGTGCGGAAAGTGAATGAGCCTGCGGGGGCGTTGTCGGTGCCTGAGCCGGAGAAGCCGATGAAGCGGGAGAAGCCATCGTCGCCGAGCCATGCTGGGTTGGGGGCCATGGCGACGGCGGGGGAGTTGTCGGCGGTGTTGGTGAAGTGGGGGTCGGCGAGGCCTGGGGGGAGCGGGCGGGCGTCGTCGCCGACGCCGGAGTTGAAGAGCGAGGCGATGGGGACGCGGAGTTTGGGTGGGGGTTGGTCTTCGGCGCGGCCTGGGGAGAAGAAGCGGATTTCGCTGAGCCCTGCGAACTGGTTGTCGCCGCCGTGGCTGCTGAGGATGTTGAGACGGACCTGGCGGATGCCTGAGGCGACGAGGGGGATGCGTTGACCGATTTCGCTGGTGACGCCGAAGGCGCGGGCGAAGTTGACGGTGGCGGCGGTGGTGAAGGGACCGCCGGGTTGGGTGGCAGTCTGGATTTCGACCTGATTGGAACCGCGGGAGGTGAGGTTGAGTTCGTTGTAGTTCCAGACGCGGAAGGACGTGAGATCGGTGGGTGCACCGAGGTCGAAAGTGATGAAGGCTGGGAGAGGGTCGGTGCCGCCGCTGAACGTGCCATTGGAGAGCCACATGGTACCGTCCGCGGTAGTGCCGTGGTTGCCGGTGGCGGAGGTGAGGCCTGAGCCGTTGATGGCGTTGACGGCGCCGCGGGTGAAGGAGCCGGTGAGTTGTGAGGAGAAGTCGGCGATGGAGACCGAGGCGGAGGTCGGTCGCTCGTCGGGGAGGGCGGCAGTGGATTCGTTAGAGAACGCGTAATGGTGCCATGAGGCACCGGCGGTGACGGGTTGGAAGTCGAAGGCGATGGTGCCGGAGGGCGGGCATTTGTAGAGGTATTTGAGGAGGAAGCCGTTGCCGTTGTTGCTGGCGTTCTGGTCGATCTGGACAGGGGAATTGGAGTCGGAGGGCGTGATGCGGATGCGACGGGCTTCGAGACCGCCGAAGCCGGTGGAGAAGAGCGTGAGCGTGTAGGATTGGCCGGCGGTGAGACCGGAGAGTTCGAGTCGGGAGGTGCCGTTGGCGAGGGAAGCGCCGTAGAGGAATTCCTCGGCGAGCTGACGGCTGCCGGAGTTGGCGGGGAGGTTATTGGCTCCTGCGCCGCTGCCGTTATTGGTGAAGCCAGTGGTGGCACCGGTGAGGGACCAGTTGGGGCCGCTGGTGACGCCGGGGCCGGGGAGGTCGAAGACTACCCCGTTGATGGCGTTGATGGCGGAGGAGCGGTTGAGGCAGATTTTGTGGGTGTAGGAACGGTTGGCGGAGAGCGTGCTGTCGGCGTTGGAAGACCAGCGGAGCGTGGACCAGACCCCGCCGGCGGAGATTTTGGGGCCGTCCATGTAGAGGGAGGTGTTGCCGAAGGTGAAGGCGGCGCGGCCTTCGGGCCATGAGGTGTCATTGAAGGCGGGGAGGAACCATGAGGCAGCGGGAGGGGTGGTGGAGTTCCAGAAGCGCCATGTGCTGTCGTAGGCGGCCGGGGAGGCGGTGACGGGGCCGGGAGGTGGCGGGAAGTTGACGTTGCCGGGGGAACCGCCGGCGTTGGTGCTGAACGTCCATGAGGAAGCGCTGCGGGAGCCGGAATCGCCCGAGCGTTTGGCTAGGGTTGCGCCGGAGCCGTCTGGGGCGATGGGCCATGAGCCGGAGTCGGCGTAGGACAATTCGTCCATGATGCGGTCGTTATTGTCGCGAAGGCGGAGGGTTTCGCCGCGGTTGGAGAGAGCGCCGGACCATGGGCCGAGGGCGTTGGGGATGGCGGCGATGGCTGGGTTGCGGGCGATGACGAGGTGGCCCTTGCCGGGGATGACGGTGCCGGAGGGGAAGGTGAAGTCGATGCCGCCGCTGATGCGCCAGCCGGAGAGGTCGACATTGACCCCGTTGAGGTTGTGGAGCTCGATCCATTCGCCGTCTTCGGTGAGGCCCTGGGGGTGGTAGTGGACCTCGTTGAAGGTGACGACGGAGTCGTATGCGGTGGCGCGGCCTGAAAGGAACAGGAGAGCGGCCGCCGAGAGGAGGCGGAGCAGATTCATGGGGGAGGGGGAAAGGGGGGGATGCCGAAAGGATACGAACGGCGGGGGAAGAGTGCCTGGTGCAACCTGAGGAGTCAATGAATTGAGCGGAAAGCGTTCCGTGGCGGCGGCAATTGATCCTGTGGACAAGTGCGACGGGTGTGCTTGGGTTCGGGATAACCACATGCCCCGCATGTTCGACAGACCTTCTGTGATTTTGCATTCTGCGGCTCCCGGCGCGATTCAGCGCACGGACCGCAGCCCATGCTGAGATCCGGGCGGTGCCTCCGGTGAGGCACCTGTGGCTGCGGCTGTTGCCGTGAGCCGGTTGTCATCCCCCCCATGAGCGCTCCGCATTCTTCCACGTCATCATCCCGGCTTTGGCTGCTGGTACTAGGCGCACTTGGCGTCGTGTTCGGCGATATCGGGACCAGCCCGCTGTATGCGATGCGGGAGTGTTTCACGGAGCTGCACGGGACGGGAGGGCATGAGGAGCTGAAAGTGGTGCTGGATGTGCGGCAGCACGTGCTGGGGGTGTTGTCGCTGATCATCTGGACGATCACGCTGATGATCACGCTGAAGTACGTGGTGCTGGTGATGCGTGCTGACAAGCAGGGGGAGGGCGGGATTCTGGCGTTGTTGTGTGTGGCGTTTCCGGAGCGGCGCGGGAAGTATCGGTCGGGGACGGCGCTGGCGATGGTTTCGCTGGGGATTTTCGGGGCGGCGTTGCTTTACGGGGACGGGATCATTACGCCGGCGATTTCGGTTTTGTCGGCGGTGGAGACCTTGAATGACACGCCATTGAAGGCGTATGTGGTGCCGATCACGATTGCGATTCTGGTGGTGTTGTTTTCGGTGCAGCGGCTGGGGACTGGGAAGATGGGAGCGGCGTTCGGGCCGATCACGCTGGCGTGGTTTTCGACGCTGGCGGTGCTGGGGATGCGATGGATTCTGGAGCCGCGGCCGGATGGGGCCCCGTCGGTGTTTGAGGCATTCAATCCGCTGCTGGGGTTGAAGCTGCTGACGATTGACAGCCATACGTCGATCAAGGTGCTGTCCGGGGTATTTCTGACGGTGACTGGTGGTGAGGCGCTGTATGCGGACATGGGTCACTTCGGGAAGCGACCGATTTCGCTGGCGTGGATCTGGCTGGTGAAGCCGGCGTTGTTGCTGAACTATCTCGGGCAGGGGGCGTTTCTGCTGCATCATCCTGAGATGATTGAGAATCCGCTGAAGCACATGACGCCGGAGTGGGGGCAGATTCCGCTGACGGTGCTGGCGACACTGGCGACGGTGATTGCGTCGCAGGCGTTGATTTCGGGGGTGTTTTCGCTGACGATGCAGGCGGTGCAGTTGGGGTATCTGCCGAGGACGCGGATTCAGCATACGTCATCGCAGGAGAAAGGGCAGATTTACATCAGCCGGGTGAACTGGGCGCTGATGGCTGGGTGTATTGCGCTGGTGGCGGCGTATGGGTCGTCGCAGCGATTGGCGGCGGCGTATGGGATTGCGGTGGCGCTGACGATGCTGGTGACGACGATTCTGCTGTATTACGCGGCGCGGCGGCAGTGGGAGTGGTCGGTGCTGAAGACGGTGGGAACGATTGCGGGGCTGGCGGTCTTGAGTGCGGTGTTTGTGTTTGCGAATGCGCTGAAGTTTTTCAGTGGGGGATGGATTCCGGTGCTGATTGGGATCCTGCTGTTCACGGTGATGGTGACGTGGAAGGCTGGGCGGCGGCATCTGGGGGCGCGGCTGGCTGAGCAGGCGTTGCCGTTGAAGGATTTTCTGACGAGCATTGAGCGCGGGACGAAAGTGGCGCGGGTGCCTGGGACGGCGGTGTTCATGTCTGGGTCGTCGGGATTGACGCCGACGGCGTTGCTGCACAATCTGAAGCATAACAAAGTGCTGCATGAGCGGATCATCTTTCTGACGATTGAGACGGAGAAAGTGCCGCATGTGCCTGCAGGGGAGCGGGTGGTGGTGGAGTGCATTGCGAACTGTGCGGAGACCGGGCAGAGTGTGTGGCGGGTGGTGGGGCACTATGGGTTCATGGAGCAGCCGGACATTCAGGAGATGATGGGCTTGTGTGAGTTGAAGGGATTGAGGATGGAACCGATGCAGACGAGTTTCTTCCTTGGGCGTGAGACGGTGATTCCCGGGAACAAGTTTTTTGCGACGTGGCGGGCGAAGCTGTTTGCGCTGCTGTCGCGGAACGCGCAGAGTGCGGTGGCTTACTACAACATTCCGCCTGGGCGGGTGGTGGAGTTCGGCATACAGATTGAGCTTTGAGGACCTGAAACTGACAATAGCATGAACCGAATGAGATTTCTGGCAGTGATGGCGTTGATGGCCGCGAGGGTGAGCGGGCAGGAGGAAGTGACGCCTGAGGCGATGACGGCGGAGCAGATTGTTGACCGGGTGCTGATGAGCCGGGCGATGCAGAACAAGGAGGAGTTGAAGGGGAGTTTTACGAAGGGGAAGACGTCGGTGCCGTTCACGATCACGCTGGTGAAGGATCAGATCAGTTTCGGGTTTGATAAGCCGAAGCAGGTGGTGAGCCTGAACATTACGGAGAAGGGGGCGCGGCTGACGGAGACGGTGGCTGGGGGGAAGGAGCAGGCGATTGCGACGGCGCGGTACACTGAGGGGGTGCGGGGGACGGATCTGACGTATGATGATTTGTCGCAGCGGTTTCTTTACTGGCCGAAGAAGTCGAAGGTGGGGACGGACACGGTGCAGACGCGGAAGTGCGATGTGGTGGATTTGTTCAATCCTGATGCGCTGGGGGAGTATTACATGGTGCGGGTGTTTGCGGATCGTGATTCCGGGGGGATGCTGCGGATGATGGGATTTGATCGCGAGGGGAAGCTAGTGAAGACGTGCACGGTGACGTCGGGGATGAAATTGAAGAGCGGGGCGACGGTCTTGAAGAGCATGGAGATTCTGAGGCATCAGCCTGGGAGCAAGAAGGTGATCAGCGAGACGACCTTGGAGTTGCGGAAGCCGTGAGTGCGCTTGCGTTGTGAGCTGAGCCCGGCAGGGTGGCCGGTTCATGACGATTCCATTCTATCTCGGGCAGCAGGTGAACCTTGCTCTGGCGGCAGCCGGGGTTGAGCTTCCGGAAGGGTTTGCTGCGGTGGTGACGCCTGCTGCGGACACGCGGTTCGGGGATTATCAGACGAATGCGGCAATGGTGCTGGCGAAGCAGTTGAAGGTGAATCCTCGGGTGCTGGCGGAGCAGATTGCGGGGGTGGTGGAGACTGGTGGGATGTGCGGGACGCCGACGGTGGCGGGGGCGGGGTTCATTAATTTTTCGGTGCTGCCGGAGGCCCTGGCTGGGAAGATGGAGGCATTGCTGGGTGATGAGCGGTTGGGGGTGGGTGAGGTGGCGGAGAAGCGGACGGTGGTGATTGATTTTTCTGCGCCGAACGTGGCGAAGCAGATGCATGTGGGGCATATCCGGAGCACGATCATCGGGGATTGTCTGGCGCGGACGGCGCGGTTTGTGGGGCACCGGGTGATTACGGACAATCACATCGGGGACTGGGGGACCCAGTTTGGGATGGTGTTATACGGGTGGAAGCGGGAGCTTGATGCGGCGGCGCTGGCGGCGGATCCGATCCGGGAGTTGCTGCGGTTGTACAAGGCCGTGAATGCGCAGTCGAAGGCGGAGGAAGTGGCGAAGGAGGCGGGCGAGCGGGCGGACACGCCGACGCGGGATGCTTGCAAGGCGGAGTTGGTGAAGCTGCAGTCTGGGGACGCGGAGAATCTGGCGATCTGGGAGCAGTGTGTGGAGGTTTCGAAGGCCGGGCTGGAGACGGTGTATGAGAAGCTGGATGTGGGGTTTGATCATTGGTTAGGGGAGAGCTATTACAACGGGATGCTGGGCGGGGTGGTGCGGGAGCTGGAGGAGAAGGGGATTGCGCGGGAGAGCGAGGGGGCGGTGTGTGTGTTCTTCGATGACATTCCGGCACTGGCGGACAAGGCTCCGTTTATTGTGCGGAAGTCGGATGGCGGCTTTGGTTATGCGACGACTGACGTGGCGACGGTGAAGCATCGGGTGGAGACGTGGGGAGCGGATGCGATCTGGTATGTGGTGGGAGCACCGCAGGCGCTGCATTTCGAGCAATTGTTTGCGACGGTGGGGCGGATGGGATTGCAGCCGGAACTGAAGCACATTGCGTTCGGGAGCATTCTGGGTGCGGACGGGAAGATGATGAAGACGCGGAGCGGGGAGAGTGTGGGGTTGCTGGAGGTGCTGGAAGAGGCGGAGGAGCGGGCGCGGGCGACGGTGGAGGAGAAGAATCCGGATCTGACGGAGGAAGAGAAGCTGGAGATTGCGTCGGCGGTGGGGATCGGGGCGGTGAAGTACCAGGAGTTGAGTCAGGGACGCCTGACGGATTACAAGTTTGTGTGGGACAAGATGCTGGCGTTTCAGGGGAATACGGCACCGTATCTGCAGTACAGCTATGTGCGGACGCGGTCGATTTTCCGGAAGCTGGAGGGGGAAGTGGTGCTGGCGGGGCCGTATGTGATTACGGAGAAGGAGGAGAAGGAACTGGCGCTGACCCTGTGTCGGTTTGCGGAGGCGGTGCCTGCGGTGCTGGAGGATTTCCGGCCGAATGTGCTGGCGGGTTATGTGTATGATCTGGCGCGGGCGTTTCACTCGTTCTTCGAGGCGTGTCCGGTGCTGCGGGCGGAGGGTGAGCAGCGGGCGACGCGGCTGGCGTTGTGCGAGTTGACGTCGCGCGTGCTGCGGAAGGGGTTGGAGCTGATGGGGATCCGGGTGACGGAGAAGATGTGAGGAGTGGGCCTGGGGCGGCGTATGTGATCGTATGGATGCAACCCTGACGAGCATGGTGCGCTGCCTTTTAGTGATTCCGTGTTTCCGCGAGAGCGAGAGACTGCCGAAGTTTCTGCCTGCGCTGGTGCGTGCGGTGGAGTCGAGCGGATTGGACGTGCGGATTCGGGCGGTGGATGATGGTTCCGGGGCTGTGGAGCAGGCGTGGTTGCGGGATTATGTGGCGGGATTGGCGGCGGCGCATGGGTGTGTGGATCCGGCGCAGTTGAATGAGAGGAATACGGGGAAGGGCGGGGCGGTGTATTCGGGTTGGGAGCGTGCGGAGGGTGCGGCGGTGCTGGCGTTTGTGGATGCGGACGGGGCGGTGCCGCCGGAGGAAGTGGTGCGGTTGCTGCGGATGGCGGTGGACGATCCGGAGGGGGCGGTGATTGCGGTGCGGACGGGGGAGTCGGGGACACGGGTGGTGCGGGAGATGAAGCGGAAGGTGGCAGGGCAGGTGTTCCGGTGGATTGTGCGGTGGCATTTCGGGTTTCCGGTGCCGGACACGCAGTGCGGGTGCAAGGCGGTGCCGGCCGGGGTGTTTGCGGAGATTCTGCCGGAACTGACGGAGAGGCGGTTTACGTTTGATGTGGAGTTGCTGTGGCATTTGTTCCGGCGCGGGGTGCGGGTGCGGAGTGTGCCAATTGACTGGGTGGAGAGTCCGGGGAGTCGGCTGCAGCCGGGGAGTGCGCTGGCGATGTTCCGGAGTTTGCGGGCGTTGCGGCGGAAGCTGGGAGCGTGGGATTTGAGATCTGAGATTTGAAATTTGGGATTGGAGATCTGGGGTTGGCGGAGGGGAAGGGATTTGAGATTTGAGAATGGCGGGGTGAGATGCGGGA
>CANHUG010000168.1 GCA_947462995.1 Verrucomicrobiales bacterium
GAGGTGGCGAGCGGCGACGGTGAGGGCAGCGATGGAGGCAGCTGCGACGGCGAGTTCAAGCCACGGGCTGGATGATCTGGTTGGTGGGGAGGTTGAGTGCTGGGGTGATGCGGGTGGGGGCTGTGGAGCGGGCTGGGGGGTGCGCTGGGGGGTGCGCTGGGAGTGAGTGGCTTGGGTAAGTGGAATGCCGGGGGTGGTGGTTGGGAGGGCTGGAGCTGTGAAGGACGCGGTGCAGACTGGGCAGGTGATGAGGGTGCCGAGCCGGGCAGTGGGGATTTCGATACGGGTGCCGCACCTTCGGCAGGGGAAGCGGCGTGGAGGATGGTGGAGATCAGGGGGGGAGGGATCCATCGGAGGGACGGAGGCGTGCCGATTGAGTGGTAGGGGGACAGTGAGGTGGGGGCCGTGCGAGTGCAAGGCATCGTGAGGTGCGGTGATGCGTGACGCCGGAGTGGAGTCAGATGGCCGGGAGCCTGAGCGTCAGGGTGGTGAGGCCATTGACGGAGGTGGCGGCGAGCGAGCCGCCATGTGCTTCGGCGATCCACTGGGCGATGCTGAGGCCGAGGCCTGAGCCTTCGATCATGAGGCTTTGGTTTTCGGGGCCGCGGTAGAAGCGGTCGAAGATGTGCGGGAGGGAATCCGGTGGGATGCCGAGGCCGGAGTTGGAGATTTCCATGATGGCGTCCTTGTCGACGCGGGTGACGGACATGTGGACGGTGCCGCCGGGCTGGTTGTATTTTACGGCGTTGTCGGCGAGGTTGAGGAGGAGCTGGCGGAGCCTGTGACGGTCTGCGTGGACGGTGACTGGGGTGGTGGCGTCGACGGTGATTTTGAGGCCATCGGCGTGGCCGAGGACATCGACGTCTTCTGCGAGGTCATTGATGAGGAAATCGAGCCGGACTGGTTCCGGGCGGAGTTCGACCTGATGGGCGTCGGCTTTGGTGAGGAGGGAGAGGCCGGAGACGATGCGGTTGAGGCGGAGGGTTTCGTCCTGCCATGCGAGGAGTTGTTCGCGTTCGTGTTCCGGGAGGGAGGGGTTGAGGAGGGCGCGTTCGAAGCCGGTGTGGAGGATGGTGAGAGGGGTTTTGAGTTCGTGGGAGGCGTGGAGGGTGAAGCCGCGGATCCGCTGGAACGACTGGTCGAGTCTGGAAGTGAGGTTGTTAAGGACCCATGCGAGCCGGTCGACTTCGTCGCCGCGGCCGGTGACGGGCAGTGGGGAGTGGAGGTTGTCGGTGGTGAGTTTCTCTGCGGCGGTGATGAGGTTCTGGATGGGGCGGAACGTGCTGCGGATGAGGAGCCAGCTGGTGACGTCGAGTACGGCGAGGGGGAAGATGGAGCGGAGGACGATTTCGCTGAGGTGGGTGACTGGGGAGATTTCGGATTCTGCAGTACTGGGGTCAGGCTCCATGTAGAAGTCATGCCACGCGAAGAATATCGTGATGAGGATCGCGATATTGAAGAGAGTGAAGTGGATGAAGGTGAGCCTGCGCTGGAGCGAGGCGGTGCCGCTGGGTGGCTGGGGAGTGGGAGGGGTGTCTGGGCGGGTCATTCACGGATGAGATACCCTATTCCGCGTGCGGTGTGAAGCAGTTGCCTGTCGAAGTCGTTGTCGACTTTTTCGCGGAGTTTGCGGATATAGACGTCGACGAGGTTGGTGCCTGGGTCGAAGTCGTATTCCCAGACTTCCTGGAGGAGCATGGAGCGAGGGCAGACGCTGCCCTGATTGCGCATGAGGGCTTCGAGGAGTTTGAATTCGCGGGCGCTGAGGTCGATTTGTCTGCCGTTTCGGGAGGCGATGCGTGAGGCGACGTCGAGGGTGAGGTCGCCGACGCGGAGGAGGATGGCGCGGGCTTCGCCGCCGCGGCGGGTGAGGGCCTGGAGGCGGGCGACGATTTCGCCCATGGCGAAGGGTTTGGAGACGTAGTCGTCTGCGCCGGTGTTGAGGCCTTCGATGCGTTGATTGACTTCGCCGCGTGCGGAGAGGAGGAGGATGGGGGTGCTGTTGTTGCGTTGGCGGAGGGTTCTGACAGCTGTGAGGCCGTCGATACCTGGGAGCATGATGTCCATGACGACGGCGTCGAAGGCGCTGGTGCAGATGAGTTCGACGGCGTCGTCGCCGCGGTGAGTTACGGTGACTTCATAGCCGCATTCGGTGAGACCGAGTTCGAGCGCCTGAGCGGTGCGGGGTTCATCTTCGACGACGAGGATTTTCATGAAGCGAGCGGTGATGGAGGGACACGTCAGTTGAGTTGACGGGCTGTGTTCGAGGGAGCCGGGCAGCGAGGCAGCAAGCAGCAGGCCGGGGAAAGGTCAACAACGGCGACGCCGTGTGAAGCAAACTTAAGGGAGTTGGGTAGGGGCTGGGAGCGTCTTGGAACGCCGGGAGCGGTAGGGGGTTGGTCGAAGGTTTCGAGCCACGCCTGAATAGCCTTGCCTTGTGGAAGCACGCACGGGCCGGTCCCGTTCCGGGAATTTCAAGAGATAGTCAGGGAGCTGAAGCGCGGACGCGGAGGAAGACACGAGGGGCGTTGGTGGCGGGGCTGCGCCATGTGGCGGTTTCCGTGCCGTCGCCGACTGGGGCGATGGATTCCGGGTCGCCGGGGCGAACGGACCACTGACGGGAGATGGGTTTGGCGGTGAATTCGAAGGACCAGCGGACATCTGGGGTGGCGGAGCGGCGGCGGACGGCGATGGCGAGGGTGGGGCCGGGGATGGGGGTGGCGAGGGATGTTTCGCGGGTGCCTGGGGAGCGAGGGTCGGTGGCGAAGGCGTATTCGCCGAAGTTGTTGAGGCCATCGGCGTCGGGGTCGGCGTCGGGAGCGCCGGAGGCGTCGGAGAAGTAGCGGGAGCGCCATGAGGTGAATGAGGTGACCCCGGAACCGCCCGGGTCGAGGGATGCGATCCAGCTGGCTGGGAGGGCAGGGTTGGTGCCTGTGAGGATGAGGGAGTAGCCGTTGTCGGCGGCGGTGGGCCAGCCGTTGGCGTCGTCGTAAGTGAAGGAGGAGATGATGGCTCCGGAGCGGTCGTTGAGGGTGATGGTTTCGCCGGCGTCGTTGAGGTCGCCGCTGTATTCGCCGAGGATGGAGAAGGAGGATCCGTAGCGTGCGGTGAAGCCGGCGCGGTTTTCGACGACGACGGTGGAAGCGCCTGGTGGGAGCCAGTTCTGGAGGCCATCGGGTGCGGAGAACTGGACCCCGTTGGAGAAGAAGATGCCGGTGAGGTCGACGGGGGTGGTGCCGGTGTTAGTGAGGCGGATGAATTCGAAGTCGTTGGAGTTGGTGAAGCCAGCGGTGATTTCGGCTGGGGTGGGGGAATCCGGGTGGTAGAGGACTTCTGAGATCTGGAGGGAGGCCTGGGAGGCGGGGAGTGCGCCTGGGAAGAAGAAGGCGATGGTGGGGGCGCTCCAGCTGGAACCGTTGGGGACGGTGCCGATGCCGCCGCCGGACTGGGTGGGAGGGTCGCTGGGGCGGGCGGGGGTTAGGGTGCGGATGAAGAGTTGGGTGGGTTGGGTGATGGTGATGGGTGAGGAGTAGGCGGTGGCGGCGGGGTTGACGGCTGGGTTGTAGGGAGGGTTGAGGGATTGGATGATGAGTTTGGCGCCGAGGAGGAAGTCATCGCCGGCGAGACCGCTGTTGAGGCCGTGGATGGCGAGGATGTTTTTGCCGACGTGGAGGGCTCCGAGGGCGGCGGAGACGTCGAAGTTGGTGAAGGAAGTGGCGGCGGCGTCGGTGGTGACGGCGGTGGCGGCGGAGCTGAAGGTCAGGGAGGTGGTGGCAGGGGCGTTGCGGCGGCCTGCGGTGAGTTCGGTGCCATTGATCCATGCGACGAAGCCGTCATCGCTGCGGACCTGGAGCTGGAGGAGATTTCCGGCTTTGACGTTGGCCATCTGGGCTTCGGTGAGGGTGAAGGGGAGACGGAGGTAACAGGATTGGTTGCCGGGGTAGGTGGTGCCGTTGATGGTGCCTGAGCGCATGACATTGGTGGCGGCGACAGGGGAGACGCCGGGGGGTGTGGCGTTGGATTCGAAGAAGGTGGGGGAGTTCCAGCGGAGGTTGAAGAACGGCTGGAAGTCGATGGCTCCGACGGCGAAGGTGTCGTCGTAGCCGACGCCATTGGTGGAGCCGGGGGCGTTGGCGAACCATGAGGAGTCGTCGAAGTCGTCGGTGTTATCGCCGTTGCTGTTGAGGTCAGCGCCGCGCCACTGGTTGGAGGTGCCGCCGGTGGTGGCGGAGGTGGGGACGATGGCGCGGACCGGGCTGATGTCGGTGAGGAGCGTGTCGGCGAGGACGTAGGAACCGCCGGTCGAGATGGTGGTGGTGGCGCGGGGGCGCGGGTCTGTGCCGTTGGTGGTGTAGAAGATGCGGACGCCCGGGGTGGAGGTGCTAGGGGAGGCGAGGGTGATGGAAGCGCCTGGGGGGACGGGGCCTTGGGCGGGGGCGGTGGTGGCTGGGCGGATGAACTGATTGTCCATGAAGTTGAGGCGGCTGGCCCACCAGTGTTTGAGCCATGCGATTTCGCCGGTGTACTGCCCGTTGAAGGTGTTGTTGGTGATGGGGGTGTTGTTGCCGGCGGCGCGGGGTGCGCTGGCGGACCAGCGGGTGGCGGTGCGTTTGGCTGGGGTGCCGGCGGCGTTGCCCGGGTTGAGGGTATTGGCGAATTCGTCGATGCGTGCGTTGATGGCGGCGGTGGACCACGAGGTCATGCGGAGCTGGTGGTAGCGGTCGATCCACTGCTGCCAGAAGTTAGGGTCGCGGAACATTTCGTTGTACCACGGGTAGTGGAAGAAGTCGGTGCCGAGGTCGCCGGTGTCGCCGCGCCACGTGCCCCAGTTGAAGTCGCGGCCGTCGGTGGAGCCTTGGGCGCGGTCGAAGTCCCATGCGGGGCCGGCGGTGATTCTGCCGAAGCGAGGTTTGTGCCAGTAGGCGCTGAGGCGCATGCCGTCGGCGTTTTTGGTGGAGGTATTGATGATGTGGTGATCGATCATGGCTGCGGGGTCCCAGAATTTGGCGTAGCCGTTGACTGGGTCCATGAAGTTGGGGCTGCTGAGGGCTGCCCATGCTGCGCCGATGTGGCCGCGGAGCCAGTTGCTCTGGGCTGGGGTGACTTTTTTGAAGGGATCTGGGGAGATTTCGCGCGGGTTGACCCATGCCATGAGGTTGTCGCCTGGGCCCATGGTGCCGACGCCGCCGAAGCTCTGACCGGCGAGCGGTGTGATGCCGGATTCGCCGGCGTCGAGGCGGTCGACCTTGAACATGTAGCCGCCCTGGATGGTTGGGGCGGTATTGTCGGCAATGGTGAGGTTTTCGACATCGACGCGGTCATTGCCGCGGGTGATTTTTTCCATGAAGCTGTAGACGCCGAAGTAGTCGGTGCCTGTGAGGCTGCCTTCGATGGTATTGGAGAGGGACTGGACGTTGTGGATGTGTTCGACGAATTTTGTGCGTGGGGCGTAGCGACCCGCGTCGTTGCTGAGGCGGTAGATGAGGTCGTTGTGCATCATGGAGCGGTCGAACTGATAGGGTGCGTGCATGACCCAGTCCGAGTCGGCGGGGAGGCCGAGAGGGGAGAGCGAGCGGTCGATGCCGTTTTCGTCCTGGAGTTCGATGGCGACGGAGTATTTGGGGTCACCGGCGGTGGAGGAGCCACGGCGTTCGATGGTGCCTGGGGAGGCGAGGTCTGGCGGGTTGGTGAGGCGAGCGAGGTTGTCGGGGGCCTTGGGTTCGAAGACCATGACGTGGCTTTCGACGACCACGTTATCGGTCATGGCGGTGTTCCATGTGTGGGAGAGGACGAGCGGGAGCGGGGAGGTTAGGTTGCGGGCGTTGGTGTCGAGGGCGAAGTACATTTCGCCGGAGATGGGGCCGGGTGGGCGGCCTTGTTCGAAGGCGAGGGCGCGGATGCGGGTATTGAGGGAGACGGGGATGGGTGTGGTGTAGACTGGCGAGGGGGTACGGAAGACGGAGAGGATGCCGGTGGCTGCGGCGGTGATGTCGACGATGGGGGTGAGGGATGGGGAGGTGGAGAGACGGAAGGTGTTGGGGCCGACGGGGGATGCGGGGGCGATGTAGTAGGTGGTGCCGGCGGTGGTGCCGCCTGGGAGGGTGCCGGTGCTAGAGAGTTGGACGGGGTCGCCGTTGAAGAAGCCGTGGGAGGATTGGGCGGTGAAGACGTCGGTGGTGGCGGCGGAGGCGAGGGTGGCGTCGCGGCGGATGGTGAAGTTACCGCTGGTGGTTAGGTCGATGGGAGGGCCGCCGGGTTCGATGGCTAGTTTGAAGGTGTCCGGGCCGAGGACTGCGACGAAGTAGTTGGTGGCGTTGGTGAGTGGGGCTGGGCCGGTGACGCGGACCATGTCATTGGGTTTGAGGGGGTGACTGGTCCATGTGCCGATGTCGGTGGCGGCGGCGGCTGTGAAGGTACCGGTGACGCCGTTGGTGCCGATGGGGCGGGAGCGGTTGGTGGTGAAGCGGATGACGGCGGTGGGGGAAGTGGTGGAGAGGGCGACGTTGATGGGGGTGCCTGAGCTGAAGGTGGAGCTGGGCGGGGTGAAGGTGACGCGTTCTGCGGGGGCGTTGGCGGAGTCGTTGGGAGCGCCGGGTGTGGGGGTGTTGAAGAAGGCGCTGAGGGAACCTGAGGTGGGTGCGAGGAGCCCGTAGGAGACGTCGCCGATCTGGGGAGGGAAGGGGTTCCAGTCGTTGAGGACTGGGGTGCCGCCGGGGGCGAGGAGTGCGAGGGATTCGCCTGCGGCGGAGAGGCTGAAGTTGGTGTGGAGCGGTTGGCCGGGTGTGGAGCGGTTTTTGTTGCTGGCGAAGACGACGAGGTAGGCTCCGGGTTGGAGGGTGGTGCCCTGGGGGAACGTCCAGCGGGTGGGGCGTGCGGCGTCGTCGGAAAGGTGGAAGCCGCCGAGGTCGATGGGGGTGAGGTCCGGGTTGTGGATTTCGATCCAGTCCGGGCGGTCGCCGTCTTCGTCGGTGATGCCGGTTTGGTTACTGGCCATGAATTCCGTGATGAGCGGAGCGGCGTGGAGGAGGGGTGCGAAGAGCAGAGTGCTCAGGAGGGCGGTCCGCGGGTGCAAAGAGGGGCGGGTCATGGGAGAATGAATAGGCGGGAGGGGAAACCCGCGTCAACGGATTACGGATTGGGTGGCGTGGTGGAGGCGAGGGGAGTGCAGAAGACGTGCCGTGGTGGAGGTTGAAAGTGACGGGCGTTGACGTCGGGCGGGTGGCGGTATAGGCAGCGGGCATGAGTGAAACTGATCCATTTGCGGTGTTTGCGGGGAAGATGCGTGCGGCGGGATTGAGTGAGGCGGCGGTGCGGGCGTTTGAGGGGAATTACCGGGCATTGCAGCGACGGGAGACGGGGTTGATGGGTGAGGGGGAGCTGGAGCCTGTGGTGGAGTTGCCGCGGGCGGGGGAGTTGGAGGAGCCAGGGGCGGAGCGGTTCGGGGAGCTGATTCGGCGGACGGTGGTGATCAAGCTGAATGGGGGATTGGGGACGGGGATGGGATTGGAGAAGGCGAAGAGCCTGCTGACGGTGAGGGATGGACTGACGTTTTTGGATTTGATTGCGAAGCAGATGCTGCTGTTGCGTGGGAATGCGGGTGTGGGAGCGGTGCCGCGGGTGTTGTTCATGAACAGTTTTTCGACATCGGAGGACACGCTTGGGTTTCTGGCGAAGTATCCGGAGCTGGGTGGGGGTGAGGAGATTGAGCTGATGCAGAACCGGGTGCCGAAGGTTCTGGTGTCGGATCTGACGCCGCTGGAGTGGCCGGAGCAGCGGGAGTTGGAGTGGTGTCCGCCGGGGCATGGGGATTTGTATGCGAGCCTTGCGGGGAGCGGGTGGCTGGAGCGGTTGCTGGGGGAGGGGATTGTGTATGCGTTTGTGTCGAATGCGGACAATCTGGGGGCGACGCTGGATCCGGC
>CANHUG010000169.1 GCA_947462995.1 Verrucomicrobiales bacterium
ATCATTGAAAAAATCAGGCGCAGCAATCCCCACCTCCAGCTCCGCCAGCCGCAGTCGCTTCCTCTCAATCAGCGTCGCGTAATCCATAAATCCCGCAATTCTCAGTCAACGCAGCTCAGCCCATCATCCCACAATCACTCACCAATGGCCATCCCCGCGCCAAACAAAAGCGGCGCATGCCCGCTCCCGGACACGCACCGCCTTTGCTGAAAATCCCAGATGATCCTACGAACCAGCCGCCGCAAGCTTCGGCTTCGCCGTCCGGCGCAGCGTCACCGCACCAAAACGCTTCGCAAACTTGTCCACACGACCAGCCGTGTCGACAAACCGCTGCTCACCAGTGAAGAACGGGTGGCAGGCCGCGCAAATCCCGATCTTGATCTCCTTCTGAGTCGAACGGGTGTTATACACCGTGCCACACGTGCACGTAATGGTGGTTTCCTGGTAATTGGGATGCAGATCGGCCTTCATGGCAGTGAATGCGGGTTGGATGTGAAAAAACTCGGGGAAATCTGAAATTCGGTGCCCGCAACGCGCCGCGATGATTCCATCAAAGCACTCCGCTCCAGTAAATCAGGACGCGGGCGGAGGTGGAGCTTAGCGGCAATTCCCCACCTTGCAAGCGCCAATTGCTCCTCTCGCTTCCTTCACCATCACTCCCCTTCCTCCAACCGCGCCTTCACACTTTCCCATCCCGGCACCAATTGCCCCAGCAACGCCCGAAACCCCCGCCCGTGATCCGGATGCACCAGATGACAGATCTCTCTTCTCCGCTTCCGCTGATGCCGGAGTCCAACGAGCTAACGGCCCAGCCAAGCGGCTCGATTCGCCAACTTTTGGGTTTCTTCATACCCCCAGCCCCTCCAGATAGGCCTGCACTTTTCCCTCACCGCGGCGAGTTCGGATTCGAGGCGGGTAATGTCTTTCGTTGTTGTGTCCATGGGTTAGAGCTGGGCGATGGCCTGGGGCAAGCGGCTGGCGAGGGTGGTGACGAGGGTCCCACCGGGAAGTTCGGGTGGCAGACCGTATTCGCCACTGAGGCCCTGGCGATGGATGGCTTGCAAGGCGGGGGTGCTGGCTTCACGCAGGTGCATGGATTTCACCATCGGCGCGGTATCAGGCTTCTCGCCGCCGAGGCAGGCAAGGACCTGCTGGCAGAGCAGCAGCAGGGGGCCAGGCGGCTGGAGAGCGGGGAAGCCGGCGGGTTCATCCCAGGTGCGCAGGAAGCTCCATTCCTCGGGTCGGAGCGAATAGGCGAGCGAGGGGCCACGCGTGCGGGCTGGAGCCGGTTGCCCACGCTGCGGGCGTGAACGGCGAGGGCGGGGCGGCTCATAAACGTGGCCGGAGAGAGCCATTTCCCGCAGGGTGACGAGGATGGACCGGGCGGTGAAGCCGCTGCGGCGGGCAATCTCCCCCGCTGTGGCCGGGCCGGTGGTGAGGAGCTGGAGCACGATTTCGGCCCGGGCGCTGGTGCCAAAGAGACACCGGAGCTTCAGCCATAGATTCGGCGCGGCGGTCGGTGCAGGCGGCTGGCTCATCTGGCGCAGCTCCAGCCTGCCCCGGTGAAAGCCTTGGGAGGCAAAAATCGGCTCGGTCGGCCCCCACGCGGTGGCTTCTCCCTCCAGATTGAGAAAGAGGGGTTCCAGTGCTTTGTCACCACTCCGTGGTCGGATGAGAGCTTTCCACTTTGGCTGCTGGGAGTGTTCATCCATGACGGCGGCGATGGCGGAAAGGACGGCAGTGTCTCCGAGGCCGCTTTGATGAAGATTCCGCAGGCGCTGGAGATGGATGAGCGAGCTGTGCAGGCAGAGCCAGTCGAGCATTTCATCAAACAAACGCGGATCATAACGCGCCCAAAGAGTGCTCGCGAGCAGGAGCGCCTCCGGATCAATGACGCGATCCACCCGAGCCCGGCTGCCGTGACCGGAGACACCGAGAGAAACCCAGCAGCGCCAGAGCCAGTCGAGCAGGGCCTCGATAAGCTGAGAGTTAAAGCTGGCTGGCAACATGGGAGTATCCAAGGTGGGTGAGGGCCTCTTTGACCAGAGATGGGAAGGATTCACTCGCATCCTGCATGAGCACCCAGCTCCCGGCGGCGAGCATTTCCTCATCGGTCGGGGCCAGCGTCAGCAGGTCGCTCACATGCCGTCCCGGCCCTTGGTCAATGGCGGCAAAGAGCTTCAAATGGATGAGATCGTAGCGGTCCGGGTAGTGAATGGTGAGCCTTGGACCGTAGTCGCGGCGGATGAGGCGGGAAAGAAAGCCCTCAGGCAACCCCGCGAGCACTTGGTCGGCCGGCCCGGCATTCAACCAGCCGCGCGGTAGATCAAGCTGTGCGCCGACCTCATCCACAACGCTGGAAAGCGTGGCCGAGAACGGTCGCGGATCAATCAGCCCGGTGGTTGCGTCCACTCCAGCCAGCACATCGACATCCTTGGTCGTCCGGTTCACCAGCCCAAGGGCAAGCAGCGCAGAGCCGCCGCAAACCACCAGAACTTCCGGCGCGGCACCCCTTGCATCAAGACACTGGGCGGTCAGATGCAGGGCTTGATCCAAGAGTTCTGGAGTGAGGCGGTTCATGGAATTGGATACATTAAATTGCCAAACAAGATAAATAAAGCACCTTTTTTGGCTGCATAATATCTATCGAGGTCTGGCTGGTTGCCGCGTTGAACAACTAACCATGCCGGAGACCTCGCCAAAGCCCTGTTAGGAGCCGGACCGGAGGCCACCGCTCTGCAGAGCGACTGGTGCCACGCCACGAAAGCCGACAGCAGCGATCCCGTGCTCACCGCCGCCCGCACCCGGTACGGCAAGTTCCGGGCCAGTGGCTACTACATCGGCAGCAGCGTAGTCGAGGCCGGCTGTCGGACTGTTGTCGGGCGGCGACTCAAAGCCTCGGGCATGTTCTGGAGCCAGCGAGGGGGAATGACCTGCTGACCCTGCGCTGCCTCGTGCTCGGGCCAACCTTCTCAGACGTTTGGAAGGCCCGCATCCCCATTCTCAACGCCCAACGCGCCAAGCCACCCAGATGGTCGCCAGCCATCAACTGACTTTTCGGTCCTGCCCCCATCACTCATGCAGTCACTCGGCCCATTCAACCCTCGCCAACCTGCCCTCGCACCTTTGCCCCGCTTCCCTGAACACCCCGCCCTTCCCCCATTCACCACCCCCTCGAACTCAGCTTGCCCCCACCCCCTCCAATCCCCTACGCTCCCCCTCATGTCCCTGCGCTCCCGTCTGCTGCCGCTCGCCCTCTGCCTCGCCGCCGCATCCCGACCCGCCGCAGCTCCCGTCAATCTCGCCCCCGCCGCCACCATCTCCGCCTCCTCCTCCGGCTTCGGCTCCGTCCCCACCGACGCCAACGACGGCAACCGCGACGGTCACTTCTTCAACGGCGGCTCAGTCTGGCACTCCCTCATCCCCGACACCGCCCCGTGGATCGAAGCCGACCTCGGCCGCGACTGCTTCCTCGACCACCTCATCATCTGGCCCCGCACCGACGCCCTCCAAGGCACCGTCCGCAATCTCCGCATCACCATCACCAGCAACGCCGGCACCACCGTCTTCAATCAGTCGTTCCTCCCCAGCCAGGTCGCCTCCCACCCATGGGGCACCGCCGCCCTCCGCGGCCTCACCGGCCGCAAAATCCGCATCGAACGCACCGACATCCCCGCCAGCCCCGACTTCCTCACATTCTCGGAACTCGAAATCCTCGGCTCAACCATCCAGCCCGGCCCTCCCAATCTCGCCCTCAATAAACCCCGCACCTCCTCCAACCCCGGCGGCTTCTCCACTCCCCCCAACGCCGGCAACGACGGCAACATCGACGGCGACTACAACCACCTCGGCCGCCCCATCTACCACAGCGCCGCCACCGGCATCGGCCAGTTCTACGAAATCGATCTCGCCAACGGCTCCCCCACCGACCACGCCGTCGACTTCCTCCGCTTCTTCAACCGCACCGACTTCACTAGCAACAACTCCCTCCGCTTCTCTCTCCGCAACGCCGCAGGCACCACCGTCTGGGCAGAAAACATCAGCGTCTCCCGCGACACCATCGTCCGCGGCGGCCGCCAGTACGACATCACCATCGATCCCCCAAGCGTCCTCGCCGCCCGCTGGCTCCGCGTCGAAACCATCGCCCCCGAAGCCCTCGTCTTCGCAGAACTCGAAGCCTTCGGCCCGGAAACCGACATCACCCCGCCAGCCATCGCCTCGCTCGACCCGCCCGCTTCCTCCGCCGTCCCCGATCTCAACCTCGTCAGCGTCACCTTCAGCGAACCCGTCACCGGAGTCTCCGCCGACGACCTCCTCATCAACGGCCAGCCCGCCTCCTCCGCCGAACCCCAGAACGCCACCACCTATCTCTTCGCCTTCCCACCGCCCCCCCCCGGCGCCGTCAACTTCTCATGGTCCCCGTCCCACGCCATCTCCGACGCCGCAGGCAATCCCTTCTCCCCATCCCCATGGTCCCTGACCATCGATCCCTCACTCCCCTCCACCACGCCCTACCTGTCAGAATTCATGGCCGATAACCGCGGCGGTCTCGAAGACGAGGACTCCGACTCCCCGGACTGGATCGAAATCGCCAATCCCGGCCCCGCCTCTCTCAATCTTGGCGGCTGGTACCTCAGCGACCGCCCCGCCTCCCCCGCCCTCTGGCGCTTCCCTTCCCCCACCATCATCCCTCCCGGCGGCCACCTCGTCGTCTTCGCTTCCTCCAAAAACCGACGCATCCCCGGCAAGCCGCTCCACACTAACTTCAGACTCGACCCCGATGGCGACAGCATCCTCCTCACCCGCCCCGACGGTGTCTCCATCGTCTCTTCCTTCCTCAACTACCCTCGCCAGCTAACCAATGTCTCATGGGGCCTCGGCCGCGACCTCGCACCCGTCCCCGCCATCGCCCCCGGAACCACAGGATCCTTCCTCATCCCCACTTCCGCCATTCCCGACTGGTCAGCCCCGTCCTTCAACGACTCCTCATGGCCCCGCGCCGTCTCCGGCATCGGCTTCGACCAATCCACCGGCACCTCCAACGACGGACCACTCGGGCTCTGGCGCTTCAACGACACCTCCATCCCCGGCAAAACCCCCGACGCCACCGGCCGCACCCCTGACGCCTCCATCACCGGCGCCACCTACTCCGCCGACCGCGGCGGCTTCTCCTCCCAACCCGGCGACCGCGCCCTCAACTTCTCCGGCAACGCCGCCGTCAGCATCACCGCCGCCGCCACCGGAGCCTTCGACGCCACCGCCGCCGCCAACACCGTCGCCATCAGCCTCTGGACCTTCGGCGCTCCCTCCATGCCCGTCTCCTCCTATCTCTTCTTCGCAGGCAGCAACGCCGACACCAGCGGCACCCGCGTCCTCGGCACTCACCTCCCATGGACCGATTCCGTCATCTACTGGGACACCGGTGGTTGCTGCGACTCACGCTACCGCGCCAACGTCGGCGAACCCAATCCCCTCAACTGGCGCGGCCGCTGGAACCACTACGTCTTCCAGAAAATCGGCGACCGTAAGGAAATCTGGCAGAACGGCTCACTCCTCCACAGCGACACCAATACCGAACCTCTCCCAACCTTCCGCAGTCTCATCATCGGCGCAGCCAACGCCGCCGGCGCTTCCGCCTATCAAGGCCTCATCGACGACTTCGCCATCTGGTCCCGCCCGCTCTCCGCAACCCAGATCGCCGCCCTCGCCGCTGGCACCTCCCCTCTCGAAATCTCTCGCCTCACTCCCTACATCCGCACCGACGTCAGCCAACCCATGCGCCACACTAACTCCAGCGCGCTTCTCCGGCTCCCGTTCACCATCACCAACCCCGCAGACATCTCCCTCCTCAACCTCAACCTCCGCTACGACGACGGCTTCGTCGCCTTCCTCAACGGCTCCCCGATCGCACGCCGCAACGCCCCCGCTGGCACCCCCGCATGGAACGCCGCCGCCTCCGTCTCCCGCTCCGGCTCCGCCGCCTCCATCCCCGAATCCTTTGACCTCTCCGCCTTCACTAACCTCCTCCGCAACGGCCCCAATCTCCTCGCCATCCACGGGCTCAACGTCTCAGCTTCAGACCCCACGTTCCTCATCGACCCCGAACTCGTCACCGGTCGTCTCCAACCCGCCCGCTTCTTCCCCCAGCCCTCCCCCGGATCCACCAACCCCTCAGGTGTCGCTGGCTTCACCGCCGACACCAAGTTCAGCCACGACCGCGGCTTCTACGACGCCCCGTTCGACCTGACCATCACCTGCGCCACCCCCGGTGCCGTCATCGTCACCACCACCGACGGCTCCCTCCCTACCCTCACCAACGGCACCCCATCCCCCGCGCCCGCCACACGCCGCATCACCTCCACCACTTCCCTCCGCGCCGCAGCCTTCGTCCCCGGCACCGACCTCGGCCCCGCCAACACCGACACCCACACCTATCTCTTCCTCAACCAAGTCGCCAGTCAGCAGCGCCCCGCCGCCGCTCCCCTCACATGGCCCTCCGGCCAACCCGGCGACTACACCATGGACCCACGCATCACCTCCACCACCCAACCCGGCTACACTCTCCGCGATTCTCTCCTCTCCATCCCCACCCTCTGCCTCACCGCCAACCCCTCCGACCTCTGGAGCGCCAGCGGCATCTACGCCAACAGCGGATCCCGCGGCGATGCATGGGAACGCGCCGCCCACGCCGAATGGATCGACCCAGCCACCAACGCCTCGTTCAGCACGGGCTTCGGCATCGCCATCCACGGCAACATCAGCCGCGACAAATCCTTCACCCCGAAACACAGCTTCAAAATGCTCTTCCGCTCGCAGTTCGGCCCCACCAAACTGCGGTACCCAGTCTTCCCGAACAGCCCCGTCACCGAATTCGACCAACTCACCCTCCGCGCCGGCAGCACCGACACGTTCCCCTGCACCGAATGGGGCACCCACCCCCTCGGCCCCGACGGCGCTCCCTATCAACGCTGGGCCCGCTCCCAGGCCACCTACATCCGCGACCAGTGGGTCCGCAACTCCCAGCTCGCCATGGGCCAACTCTCCGCCCGCGGCCGCTACGTCCACCTCTACCTCAACGGCACCTACTGGGGTCTCTACAATCTCTGCGAATACCCTGACGAAAACTTCCAGGCCAGCCACCTCGACGGAAACCCCACAGACTACGATGTCACCGTCGGCTTCGCCGAACTCAAAAACGGCAACATCAACGCATGGAATCAGCTCATGAGTCTCTCCGGCACCTCCGCCAGCGACGCTGTCTTCCAGCTGCTCATGGGCAATAACCCCGACGGCTCCCGCAACCCAGCCTTCCCCGTCCTCCTCGACGCCGACAATCTCATCGATTACATGGTCCTCCACATCTTCCACGGCGCGGACGACTGGCCCAATCACAACTGGTGGTCCGGCGCCGCCTCCCGCAACCCCTCCCCGCTCATCAACCGCGGCTTCCAATGGTTCGCATGGGACCAGGAAATCAGCAACGTCAGCACGCTCTACGAACGCTCCGCATGGCAGAGCCCTCCATCCAAATACGCCGACGTCAGCGCCGCCAATTCCCCCGCCGCTCCCTACTACGCCCTCCGCCAGGGCAGCCCCGCCTTCCGTCTCCGCTTCGCCGACCGCGTCCACCGCCACCTCTTCAACGCCGGCGCCCTCACAACTTCCTCCGCCACCGCCCGCTGGAATGCCCTCGCCTCGGAAATCGACCGCGCCGTCGTCGCCGAATCCGCACGCTGGGGCGACTACCAGCCCCACCTCTCCCGCCCCGGCCAACCCTATCGCCGCGAATCCGATTGGCTCCCCAATCTCACCTCCATGGCTTCTAACTTCTGGCCCCAGATCAACGCCACCGCCCTGAAACGCTTCCGCGACGCCGGTCTCTACCCGGCCACCGCCGCCCCCACCATC
>CANHUG010000170.1 GCA_947462995.1 Verrucomicrobiales bacterium
CCATTGATGTAATTCTCAATCGTAAACCCCTTCGCCACAATCCGGTACGTGTTCCAGTCGTCCTTCTTGATCCCACTCTGAATCTCCGCGCTGTCGCCCACCTTCTCCTGCACCGTCGGCTGATGATTCGCCCCGATCACCGTCCGCTCCCCGCGATTCGCCAGAATCCCGCGATACGCCTCGCCATAAATAATCCCGCTGTACGTGTCCCCAGCCTCGAAATCCGCCTGATAACCGCCCACTCCCCACTTCCGGTCCGGCAACCGGAAGCTCCGCACCTGAATCCCGCTGTTCCCGCCATTGAGCTTGTACTCGCACGTCAGCTCAAAATCATCCACCTCCCCGCGCGACCAGATCAGAAATGTGTTCGCCTCGGTCGGGGTCTCCGCCGTCGTCTGACCAGTAATGCATCCATCCTCCACCTTCCAGAACCGCGGATCCCCATCCCATCCCTCAAGGGTCTTCCCGTCAAAAATCGGCACGCCTTCCTCGGCTCGCACCGAAAACGTAAGTGCAGCAGCAGCAAGGCAGTAACAAAGAAACGATCCGGGATTCATGAGAGAAAGATTGGAATGATTGGGCGCCAGCGAAATACGCAGATCCTCCCGCTGGTTTTTCACCCCAAACCAGACAAGGATTCCGCACAACCGTTCAACAATTTCACCCCCATGCCACGCTTTTCCGCATGCGGGTTGCCTCCTCGGTACCACATGCTCCCGTACTACTTCCGGTCCCTCTCCGTCTGACCTGCCATGAAATCCGCGTTCCCTTCCTTCCTGCGCTCCCTCCACCTCTGCGCCACGCTCTCCCTCGCCCTCACCTCCTGCGGAAAATCCCAGGACGCTTCCCCCAAACCCTCCCCAGACCAGGGCCCCGGCGTCTTCCGCAACTCCCTCAACATCGACAAAACCCCCATGCAGCGCGGCGGCGCCGTCCTCAAAAGCTACGCCGACATGCTCGAAAAGGTCCAGCCCAGCATCGTCACCATCGAAACCGGCATCGAACAAACCATCGGCCGCCGCCGCAGCACCGACGACGACGCCCTCCGCTTCTTCTTCGGCCTCCCCGCCGCACCCGCCGCCCCTCCCTCCCGAGGCGGCAAATCATGGCAGCAACTCGGCATCGGCTCCGGCGTCATCGTCAGCAAAGACGGCTACATCATCACCAACCGCCACGTCGTCCTCCCGCCTGACCTCGGCATGGAACTCCGCGACTACCTCGCCATCATGAAACTCAAGGTCAGTCTCCCCGGCCGCGATGCCCCCGTCCTCGCAGAACTCATCGACTTCTCCTCAGACACCGACATCGCCGTCCTCAAAATCCCCGGCGCCGACCTCCCCGCCGCCACCCTCGCCGACAGCGACCAGGTCCGCGTCGGCGACATCGTCTTCGCCCTCGGCGCCCCCTTCGGCATCGATAAAACCGTCACCATGGGCATCATCAGCGCCCGCCGTAACGACGAGGTCCTCGCCGGCTTCGAAAAACAGGAACTCCTCCAGACCGACGCCTCCATCAACCCAGGCAACTCCGGCGGCCCGCTCATCGACGCCGACGGCCGCATCATCGGCATCAATACCGCCATCTACTCCCGCTCCGGCGGCAACATGGGCATCGGCTTCGCCATCCCCATCAATAAAGCCGTCGCCGCAGCCGACGCCCTCTCCAAACCCCGCGGCTACCTCGGCGTCCAACTCGACCCCGTCGACCAGCGCGCCGCTCGCCTCTACGGCTTCAAAGGCGGCGCCTTCGTCGGCTCCGTCGAACAAGGCACCCCCGCCGAAAAAGCCGGTCTCAAAGAAGGCGATGTCATCCTCGAACTCAACAGCACCACCGTCGCCGACGACAACGACCTCCGCTCCCGGCTCTCCGCTCTCCCCCCAGGCTCCAAAGCCAAACTCGCCATCCTCCGCGACGAAAAACGCGGCGAACTCACCGTCACCCTCGGCGACCGCAACCGCTTCGGCCCATCCTCCAATCCTTCCTCCCAGGACCCCTCAGCCTCCGCCCCAGCCGCCCCAGCCGAAGACAACTCCAACTACGTCGCCGGCATGAAAATCCTCCCCGTCGACGAAGCCACCAGACCTTCCCTCAACCTCCCCGCAGAAGTCCCCGGGCTCCTCATCGACGATGTCCAGCCTAACTCCCCTGCCGCCAACTCCGGGCTCCGCAAAGGCGACATCATCCTCCGCATCAATTCCAAATCCCCAGCCTCAGCCACCGAAGCCGCCGACGCCATCAACTCGCTCTCCAAAAACGGCACCGCCATGCTCCACGTCCGCCAGGGCTCCGTCACCAAACTCATGAGCATGGACGTCAGCACCCGCTGACCCACCCACACTACCTCACACCCCCGCCAGCTCCTTCAACTCCCCGATCGCCGCCGCCACCTCGGCCGCGTCCATCGTGTGCACTTCCTTCGCCTTCCCAGGCGCGGTCACCAACGTGATCGTCAGCTCTCCCCCAAGATGCTCCCGGAATTCCTCCAATCCCCGCAGCACCGACAACTCCCCGTCCGCTTCCCGCCGCTCAAGGGTCTCGTGCCACAACGCAAACCCAGCCAGCCGCACCAGCCGCAGCACGCGATCACAATCCCCTCGGCTCAACATCCCCACCCGCACCGCATACAGCAGATCCACCGCCACCCCGATCGCCACCGCTCGCCCGTGACTCAGTGAAAACCCGGACATCGGCTCAATCTTGTGCGCCACCCAGTGCCCGAAATCCAACGGCCGCGCCGACCCAAGCTCAAACGGATCACCCCCACTGCAGATGTGCTCCACATGCAGCTCCGCACTCCGCCGGATCAATCGCCTCAACACATCGTCATCCAACGCCGCCAGCGCCTCTCCGTTCGCCTCAAGTTCCTCGAAAAATCCCGCATCCCGAATCAGCGCCACTTTGATCGCCTCGATAATCCCATCCCGACGATCCCCCTCCGCCAGACTCCTCAGAAACCGATGGTCGTTCACCACCGCCCACGGCACCGCAAACGTCCCCGCCCAATTCTTCTTCGAAAACCGGTTCACCCCGTTCTTCACCCCTACCCCGCCATCCCCCTGACTCAACGTCGTCGTCGGCATCCGTACATGCCTCACCCCGCGATGCGCCGTCGCCGCCGCAAACCCCACCAGATCCAGAAACGCCCCGCCACCAATCGCCACCACAAAACTATGCCGGTCAATCGCCGCCCCGTTGATCGCCGCCCAGATCCCTTCCACCCGCTCCCAGTCATTCTTGCACGGCTCCCCACCCCCGAACACCAGCGGCTCTCCCGCCAGCTCCCACGCGCCCTCCCGCACCCCAAACCACCCGCGCACCGCTTCCTCCAACCCAACCTGCCCAGCCGCCACCGCCGCCTCAATCACCACCAGCACCCGCCTCCGCCGCCCGCCATCCGCAGGCCCTCCACGCATCGCCTCCGCAAGGCACTCGTTCCCCTCATCAAACACCCCGTCAGTGAAAAACACACGGTGCGGCTGCACATACTGGACGTTGCGGGAAATCAGCGATGACATTGGCAAAAAAGCTCGGACGGGCCGGAGGTAACGCCCCGGCAATCCCAAGGCTTACGCACAGAATCCGATTTCACACACACTCAACCAGCTTTTCGCGCTTTCAGCTCCCCCAACCCTCTCACTCTCACTCCCCTCCTCCCTCCATTCCAAACCATTCCCTCCTCAAAAGGGAAAATGGTCGGGGCGACACGATTCGAACGTGCGACTTCCTGCTCCCAAAGCAGGTGCTCTAGCCAGGCTGAGCTACGCCCCGATGCACTTTGCAGCACACGCCTCTCCTCTCCTCCCGCTCGCAAAGAAAGCAAACGATATTTACAAGAATGGCGGCAAATCGGTCTCCCGCTCTGCCGCCATCCCGAAATCCACGCCCCTCAGTCCCCCGCCTCCAGCCTCAGACCGAAGTCCAAGCCCGAAGCCGAAGCCAAGGCACCACCGAAACCTCGAAAAAACAGGCCAGTTCATCCACCAGCCCGCCCCTCCTCAAGCCCCGCCCAGCTGAATCATCCCGTAATCCCCATCCGACCGCCGGAACAACACACAGTCCCGGTCCGTCGTCTGATTGTGGAAGATCACAAACGGACGCTCGCTCAACTCCAGCTCCGTGATCGCCTCGTCAGGATACAACGGCCGGATCCGGTAACTCTCAGGATGAATCAGGAACGGCTCCACTTCCTCATGGTGCTCGTTGTCCAGCGTCCCAGTCGCAAACACATGCTCGTCCAGATGCCGGATGCTCGCACTCCGCGGCCGGTGGTTCTTCAGCAGCCGCGTCTTGTGCTTCCGCATCCGACGCGCAATCTTGCTGATCGTCTCGTCCATCGCCGCATACAGATCACTCGACGTGCTGCTGCACTCGATCGTGATGTGGTTCGCACAGAACAGAATGATCTCCGCAAAATGCCGGTGATGCGTCTGCACCTCCAGAAGAAACTTCGCCTCGATGATCTTCGGATAGTCAAGATGCAGGCTCTCGATCTTCTTCTTCGCGTAATCACGAATGGCATCGGTGATTTCCATATGCCGTCCCGTGACAGTTACCGGCGGATTCACATTGATGGTTTGCATGTTGTCTCTTTCGTTTGGGGTTGGAGATATCTCGTCACATCGTAAACCCTTCTCCCAGATACAGTCTCCGGGCTTCAGGGTCGTTCACCAGAAAATCCTTGCTGCCATGCCGGCACACCCGGCCTTCATATATCAGATACGCGCGGTCCACGATCGATAATGTCTCACGAACATTGTGATCCGTTATCAGAATCGACAACCCCGCCTCGCTCAGATCCCTCACAATGTTCTGAATCTCACTCACCGCGATCGGATCCACCCCCGAAAACGGCTCGTCCAGCATCAGCAGGCTCGGCTCCGTCACCAGACTTCTCGCAATCGTCAGCCGCCGCTTCTCACCACCCGAAAGCGTGATCGCAGGATTCTTGCGGATATGCGTGATCCCAAACCGGCTCAGCAACCCCTCCAGCCGCTCCCGCCTCTCCTCACGGCTCAAATCCATCGTCTCCATCACCGCCATGATGTTCTCCTCCACCGTCAGCTTCCGGAAAATCGACTCCTCCTGCGGCAGATATCCCATCCCCAGCCTCGCCCGCTTGTACATCGGCAGCCGCGTCGCGTCCTCACCATTGAACCGCACCCGCCCGCCATCCGGCGTCACTAGCCCCACGATCATGTAGAACGTCGTCGTCTTCCCAGCCCCGTTCGGCCCAAGCAATCCCACAATCTCCCCAGGCCGCACCCGGATGTCCACCCGGTTCACCACCGTCCGCCCATCATAGATCTTCACCAGCCCGCTCGTCGATAACAGAAAGTCACCCTCCGCTCCCTCATGGGCGTCCGCCGCAGCAGCATTCGCAGAAACCGGTGATGCAACACTCATGCTCAGATTCGTTGGCTTGGGATCTCTTAAGTTCTCAGTTCTCACTTCTCTCTCACCGCCCCGGCAGCACCGCCGGTGCCGCCGCCCGCGCCTTCTTCGTCGGATCAGGATTCCGCGCCCGGTCAGGATTGGTCGCCGGCACCGGCTTGTCAGGCGTCTTCGGAAAATCAGCCGCCCCATACTCCCGCTCCACAGGAATCAGCGAGCAATCCTTCAACTGCACTTCCTCCGTCTGACTCAGCAATATCACACTTTCCTTCGAGTCCGCCGCAAAACACTTGTCCCCAGTCTGTGCCTCCGGCCACTCCCTCAAAATGAAATGCCCGGTCTTCTTCTCGT
The DNA here is from genome assembly GCA_947462995.1 of Verrucomicrobiales bacterium. Lineage (GTDB taxonomy): Bacteria > Verrucomicrobiota > Verrucomicrobiia > Verrucomicrobiales > V1-33 > V1-33. The sequence continues at coordinate 5,743 of CANHUG010000170.1, forward strand.
AAATCATATACCCCCCACGCCCCACCTGCACTTCACCATCTTTACCGATCGCCATCACCCGCGCCCGGCCCCGGATAATGATCCGCTCAAACGGCGCATCCTCCTTCGGCTTCCCTGGCGCAGCCGCCCCCGGTGTCACCGGATCCACCGTCGCCACTTTGCTGCTCTTCCCCTTCTTCCCTTTCATCCCTCCGGACGGGTCCCCCGCATGCGCCTCGTCATACAGCACCTCAATCTCATCCCCGTCCGCCGCAAAGGTCTTCCCACGAATCCGCGCATTCCCCTTCAGAATATACGTCCGGGTCCTCGGATCACTCGGCGGCAGCACTTTGTCAGGATCCCCAGGATCACGCGACGGCGGTTTGATCATCTCGTCCGCATCCACCACATTGCTGATCACCATCTTCACCGGCTTCCTCGGATTCAATGGCGCAGGCCCCGGCACCCCAGCAAACGTCGCCGGCCGCGTCGGAACCGCCGTCACCGCAGGGGTCCCGTCCTTCTTCTTCAGCACTTTGTCCTTCACCGCCTTGATCACTTCCTTGCTCTCATCACCCATCGCCTCCTTCGCCTCCCGCGCAATGTCCTTCAACGCATCCAAAGGATCCGCTCCCCCCTCCTTCTTCAACCCCTCCACAGCCTTCTTCAAATCCTTCGCATCCTTCATCCCACCACTCTCCTTCTCCTTCACCAGCCGCTCCGCCTCCTTCTTCAACGCCTCGTTCGTCGTCGCCGTCTCCTCCACAATCTTCATCGCCTTCTTCAGGCCCTCCTTGCTCCGCGCATCCTGCTTCACCGTCTTCAACGCACTCAACTCACTCTTGTGCGTCGGCACCACCGGATCCACCGAAGCCTTCTTCTGCGCCATCACCACCGGCGCCCCAGCCGCCAGCACCGCAAACATCAGATAAATCGGTCGGGTCTTCATCGCACACGCTCCTTGGTTCGGGGCTTTACTTTCGGCTTCACTGTAGGCTTCACCGCAGGTTTAACAACAGGCTTCACCACCGGTTTCACAACAGGCTTCACCGCTTTCTTCTCCACCGGCTTCGCATCAGGCTGCTCCTCCTTCTCCACCTCGGCAATCTCCCCCTCCTCCGCCTCCTCATACATCACCATCGTCACCCCACCCGTGAAATGCGTTAGCCCGGTCGCATGATCATGCAGCATCCCACCGCCCCGAATCCGTCGGTCCGGTTCCTCAATCGTCACCGGCCGATCGCTCGTCACCAGATCCATCGCCACATCATAAACCCCCCGCTCCAACTCCATCCGCCGCACCGTCTCCCCTGCCTCACTCCCCTCCCCGTATTCCACCAGCACCGCCCCCTCGAACTCCACATGGTCCGCATCCGCGCGCCTCACCGTCCGGCTCTCAAACAATGTCTGCATCTCCGCAGGCACTCCCTCCGTGTCCAGTTCCCCTATCCCAGTCAATTCCCGCGGCACAAACACCCGGTAAAACGGATACCGCACTTCCCTATGGCTGCTCCCTGCCGGCAGCAGCGCATCCACTCCAGCCAACCTCGCCCGCATCCCGCTCACCACCTGACTCATCCTCCTCGCCTCAAACCCATCGCCCGCCCCCCCCTCCGCCGCCTCCTGCGTCCCAGCCGGCCCCGCAAGGAAGCCGCTCACCACCGCAGTTAGGATTCTCGATCTCATCTCGGAAATTTTCGGAAATCAGTCGCTCACCAACTCATGCACCGCCGCCAGTCGTCTCAGCACTCCCTCCAACCGATCCAGCGGCACCATGTTCGGCCCGTCCGACAACGATTCCGCAGGATTGAAATGCGTCTCGATAAATACCCCATCGCACCCCGCCGCCACCGCCGCCCGCGCCAGCACCGGAGCCAGCACCCCATCCCCGCCACTCGTCCCTCCCAACCCGCCCGGCCGCTGCACCGAATGCGTCGCATCAAATACCACCCGGAACCCCTGCTCCCGAATCCAGTACAGCGACCTCATGTCCGCCACCAGATTGTTATACCCGAAACTCGTCCCCCGCGCCGTGAAGAAAAACCGCTCACACCCAGCCGCCCGCACCTTCGCCGCGATGTGGGCCACATCCCACGGTGCCAGAAACTGCCCCTTCTTCTCATTCCCCACCCGCCCAGTC
>CANHUG010000171.1 GCA_947462995.1 Verrucomicrobiales bacterium
CCTCACGAAAGTGAACGCCACCAGTACCTTGTTACCGGCCACGATCAGCCTCGGGTCCTCAAGCCAGTCTTCGTCCGTCAGTCGCCAGATCCGGGAAAAATCGATCTCCCTTCCCCACAACAGCCGGTGGTCCTCGCTCAACTCACCCAGCCAAATCCGCGCCGAAAACCATCCTTTCCGCCACGCCATCAGCAGCCTCCCCCGCCACCGGGTGATCGAAGGATTGAACCCCTCATGCGGCAGATCGATGATGTACGGCACCCTCACCATCGCCGAAGAACCCGGGCCCACGACACCCGCGTCAACACCCAAACCCTGACCTTCCATTTCAGACTTCATCGTTCACTATTCTGTTTCGTTTTATACCGTCACGATTCGCCTCCGCATCTCCCAATCCCAATACCCCGCGAACCGCTCCACTTCCCTGATCACATCATCCGCCGTGATCATGTCCATGCACCTCGGCAGTTCGCCCGCGACATCAAGGCAGAGACTCCCTGACTCGTCCTTGCGGTCGCCGTCTCCCAGCGGCTTCACTCTCGATCGCCAGCAACCCCCGCTTTGGCAGCAGCGCAGCATCCCTACGGTATGCAGGAAACGGTGACCCGGATACGCCTCCCAGTGCGGCGGCTCGCGACCACCCGCCACCACCACGCAGGGCCGGAGCGGCGGGCACCCCAGCGGCGCTTCCACCGCAGCGCACAGGTGCATGTGCATCGTCACAGGACAAATTACCCCGGCAGCGTGATGCATCAGCAACACCAGCTCGCGCAACGACGTCTTCCCGCGCAGGTCCAACACGCCCCGCAGCGGCGGATGATGATGCCCTGCCGCTCCGACTTGGACAAACCGCAGACGCCCCGCAAAATGATCCACCACCGCCTGATACCGCTCCGGGGCCCACCACTTGATCGTGAAATCGAGTTTACCACCCGCCACGATAATCCAATACGGACTTGTGTCACCCGTCAGCCGATGGACCAGCGGCTCCTCCGCCTTCTCCTCCGCGCTCAGGTGGACGTCGCCCTTGAATGCCTGCGGCGTGATCGGCACGTTCAGGTGCTCGCTCAGATACGCCGTGAACCCGTGCAGAAAATGCACCGGCTCTTGATTGCTCCGATGAACCAGCGGGTAGTGACAAACCAAGCGATCCACGCCGGGGTCATCCTCGCGCAGAGAGGTGAGGCAGGGATTGTGCAGCCACAGATCCGGACTCGGTGTGCGCACGTCCGTAATGAACCTGCCTCGGTGGCAAAGGTGAAGATCCCGCACCGCCGCCGTCAGCATCAGCGTGTCGCCGGGGGACAGATGGTTTTCTAGGATAAGCTTGCAGGGTGTCATCACGAGTCAAGCTTGGGAGCGCCGCCCGTCCCGAGAGCTTCCTCCTCCAGATGATAATCCCGCAGCACCAAAATCGAGAGCCGGTCCGGCATCATGCCGGGGCATTCCGAATGCCCCGGGGCGTCTGGCCGCGGCAGCGCCAGCAGGGTCGCGCCCGCACCGATGCCGTCGTTCCGCAATTGATTGCGGCGGTCTACCGTCCGCCTCGCCTCCCGGAGGCCCTCCACCGGCAGGTCGTCCTGCCGGTGGAGGTCTTCCTCATGCCAGATCAGGAAGGTGCGCCAGTGGTTCTCTGTCACATGCGCAATCAGCCCTGCCGCCACGCCTCCCGGCTGTTGCGCATGCCATAGCTTCGTGAGCCGTTGGTGGGTTTCAGCATATTGAGCGGCATCCATGATTGGGTCGTATACAAGCATGTAAAGAAGGCCTCTTTTTGGCTTCAAGTAGCTTTCAGCCACTTTCAAACTACTCTATTTGACTGCTCAATGGACGGGAGGCTCGAATGAGGCCGCACTTCGCAACAATGCGTTATGCAGGACTTCCGATTAGTATCAACCTGTCTGTTTTCCTCATGCCTCCCCCGACTTTCACCTGCCTCGCTTCGTGACTCGCGGCACACAGCCATATTTTCATCGAATTTTTCCCCAAGGCAAATTGCCAAGCAACTGTTTTTATTGCCTTGTCATTTTTTATTATCAAATTTTTCCAGATCGACGAAATCAAGATATCCTCACATCCCATGTTGTTCGGGACAATAACAAACCGCTCAACATTATCAAGATTAGACTCTTCAGGAATATCGTCAACAATCATAACATCAATGATGTACTCACCAGAATCAGCGGGAGTATATATAGTGAGACTCTTTTCTCTCAAAACAAAGCCTTGATCAACACCATAGGTACTCGGGTCCGAGAATGGATCTTTCATACTAGAGGGATAAAGGACGACTTGCCCCTCTAAGCAAGCAAGTCTTAATTGCTGAACAAGACTCATGGTGGGACGCCGATACCGATTCTCACTCTTGCCCCATCAGGCACCCCCTCCAACTGCCGCCCCATAGAGGCTCCCGCGCCTCGATTGTCGCCAATTGGAATACGCCACACACTTGATCCCGCCCCGCCCTCCGCTCCTACCGCTGGAGGGTATTCATCCCTATCTGTTTCGGAAGATGAAGGATACATATTTGTCGCGGCATCTCTTCGCGAATCAGCCCCCGGCCTGTCGACTGTTATCACTCTGGAATAGCCCATCGATTGAGAGACATATGCATGACAAGCAGCCAATGGATATCTCAAAGGATTAATGTAAATCGTTTTGGTTGGGTTTTTGCAACAAAAAACTTCGGCATAATGAGCGGTTGTCCAACTCCAATTTATCTCAACGCCAATTTTTCCTCCCCTTATTTTTGGACGTTGTGTTCGCTTTACGCTGTTAACCACATCAAAACATATTGTGCATTGGGCGGTGCGTCCCTGCCCTTTACACATCCCCTCAAGTTGCGAAACTTCCTGCGGGGTGCATGGGACAACCCACGCATCCCCGACACTTGCCATAGCCCCGTGAACTACCGGAAACTCAAGTTGTTTTTTTATTCCCGCGGCCGGTTTTATTTTTGCAAGATCGTCCGGACAGCCACCCTTTAATAAACCAAGCATGTCCCAGAATCTAGCAGCGCTATTAGCAAATGAAACGTAGAGGTTTACATCACCTTCCTCTTCTAGGAGATCCCTGCTGAGCCAAATGCCGAGATTGGGGTGATAGAATCTAAACCGCATCTGGTCGAGTTCGGTTTCGGCATCTCTGTAGTGGGCATGGAACAGGGCGCTCCAGCCGGCGATGTTGGTGCTGCTTGCCCAGGTGCTGCCGTTTAAGAACCAGGTGTTACCGAACGCATCGTAGGCCATGCGCTGCGTGACGGTGCCGCTCGTGTTCACGAGGGCGACGACATTCATGGTTTCGCGCAGGGCGTAGAGGTCGTCCTGCAGCGTGGTGCCGGACGAATACCGCTGCCTCCGCGCGATGTCATTGATATCGCGCAGCCCATACCAGTAGCGCATGTGGGGATCCGCGGCGCTGCCGAGATACTCCTCGAGGACCTGCCACTGATCGCTGTAGTAGAACCGGCGCGTGGTCCCGGAAACCGTCTTGGTCACGCGGCGGAACAGGGCATCATAACTGTATTCAGCAATGGTAGTGCTGCCCTCGGTGACCCTCACCAGCCGATTCCAAGCGTCCCATTTGAGCGTCTGCGCGGTGGTCCAATTACTCACAGCGGGCATGCTGGTCATGTTCCCGACCGGGTCGTACTGCGGAGTGACCACGCCGGATGGCCCGTTGATGCTGGTGATCTCGTTCACTTTGTTGAACTGCCGGGTCTGGTTCAATGCATCACTCTGGAAGCCCAGCCAGTTCCCCATTGCATCGTAGTTCCAGTCCTGATTCTGGGCCACGGGTATGATGCCCGAGAAGTTCGGATAGCTGCCGGAAAGCGTGCCCCTTTGGAACTCGCCCACCTGGTAGAGACCGTCATATTCATACCATTGATCTTCCGTGACGACGCCGGCAGCGTGAGCCGCGGCATCGCGTCGCCACTGGCGGTTGCTGCTGCGGTCGTAGCGATACTGCGCTAATCGCCCGTTCATTCGTCCGACCCCGCTCCGCACACCCGCAACCCGTCGTTCGCGGGCAAACCCTGGAACCAGATTGGCTGCAAAGACGGCAGACATAGTGCATCTCTCTAGCAGGTGAGCGGCCCTTCGGCAAGTCTGTAAGCACGGAAAATCGACGCCCGACGCATCCCCCAGAGCGCAACATACCCCATCTTCACCAACTCGCTCACCAACCGCCTTCCTCCCCATGTCCTAAGCGACGGGCGACACAACGCCATCGTTCTCCCCGCAAGGTGGTCTCTCTTCAACAAGTATTACACCTGAATCGGTTCGTGGAAACCAAGGCACCGCTCTTCGCCACGGCTGCGGACCTCAGCAACGCCCGGATTCAGCTGCTGGCTGACGATGGCGGTCTCGACACTCGCCCCTCACGCCTGCCAACGCAGGGCTCAGTCATGCCCCAATTCCACTGCAGTCCCCTCAGACACAACCAGCCGCCGCGAAAGAGAACTCCCGCACACCCCGCCACCAACCGCCCCAGTTTCTTCTAGACCTCCCCTCGCCCCCTCCCCTATAAACCTCACCCATGAAACGTCCCCCCTCCCCACGTCTCTGGTTCGCTGCCCTCGCCGCCGCCACCACTCACGTCTCCGCCCAATCCACCCACACTGCCTACGTCGTCCCAGCCGGCACCGCCGGCAATCAGGCCTTCGACGGCGCCCTCGGCATGGACTTCGATGTCTCCAACCGCATCGAAATCACCCAACTCGGCTGCTTCGACGACAACTCCGACGGCATCCAGACCCCCATCGCCGTCCGCCTCTACAACCGCGATACCCAGGAGGTCCTCGCCTCTACCACCTTCTTCCCAGGCGACGACGGCACGCTCGTCGGCGGCTCCCGCTTCAAATCCCTCGACGCCGTCATCACCCTCCCCACCGGCTTCCGCGGCACCATCGTCGGCGAAGGCTACGGCCCCTCGGAACGCAACGGCAACCGCCAGCCCGCCCCGTGGACCACCGACAACGGCGGCAACTCCATCACCTTCGTCGGCACCTCCCGCTACAACTTCCCGCCAGTCCCCGGTGCCTTCCCCGCCAGCCCCGACTCCGGTCCCGCCGCACGCTACGCCGCCGGCACTTTCGTCTTCCGCACCACCCCACCGGAAAAACCCGCCGCCCCATCCCCCACAGCCATTCCCACCAACGCCGCCGTCGACCTCGCATGGGCCGCCGTCACCGCCCCTCTCCCAGCCGCCACATACCGAATCCTCCGGAGCGATTCCCCAGGCGGCACGTTCACCCAGGTCGCTGAAGTCCCCGCCACTTCCTTCCGCGACTCCAATCTCACCAACGGCACACTCTATTGCTACAAAATCGTCGGCGTCGGCGCAGGCGGCCAGGTCGGCCTCGAATCCCCCGTCGTCTGCGCCCGTCCCTTCAATCTCGGCACGGACAACTTCATCGCCTACGACACCCCATGGGGCATCGCCGGCACTCAGGATTTCAACGGAGCCATCGGCATGGACTTCGACGTCACCAACCCAGTCATCATCCGCCAACTCGGCTGCTTCGACGACAACTCCGACGGGCTCTTCACCGAAATCTCCGTTCGCATCTACAACCGCGACACCCAGGAGGTCGTCGCCTCCCGCACCTTCCCTCCCGATGACCCCGGCACCCTCGCCCGCGAAGACGGCGAACCGATCGGCGGCATGCGCTTCAAACCGCTCGACACGCCCGTCAATCTCCCCCTCGGCTTCCGCGGGGTCATCGTCGCCGAAGGCTACAACGCCATGGAACGGCTCAATAACTCCTTCGCCATCCCCGCCAACATCAGATGGGCTACTAACAGCGGCGGCGGATCCCTCGTCTTCACAGGCAACTCCCGCTACAACTTCCCCATCGTCCCCGGTGCCTTCCCGGAATCCCCGGACACTCTCGTCGCTCAGTACGCCGCAGGCACGTTCGTCTTCGAAACCACCCCGCCCGTCGTCCCCGGCACCCCCATCATCTCCGCACGCCCGGAAAACCACGCGGTCCGCCTCACATGGCCAGCCGTCACCCAGCCGCTCCCAGCCGCTCGCTACGCCATCTCCCGCAGCGCCACCATCGACGGTCCGTTCCTCACCATCGGCGAATCCACTTCCGCATCCTTCGTCGACTCCGCTCTCCCTAACGGCATCGAACAATTCTACTCGGTCACCGCCATCGCCGCCGCCGGCCAGTCCAGTCTCGTCTCCAATATCGTCAGCGCCACCCCCGCCCCGCGCGCCGGCGGCGTTGCCTACAACGTCCCCGCAGGCACCCCCGGCAACCAGGACTTCGGCGGTGCCCTCGGCATGGCCTTCGATGTCGAACGCCCTGTCATCATCACCAGTCTCGGCGCCTTCGACAGCGCAGGCGACGGCATCCAGCAACCCATCTCCGTCCGACTCTACGACCGCGACGCCTACAAGATCCTCGCCTCCGCCACCTTCGAACCCGGCAACGACGGCAATCTCATCGACGGCTCCCGCTTCCTCCCGCTCACCACTCCCCTCGCCCTCCCCGCAGGCTTCAAAGGCATGATCGTCGCCAGCGGCTACGGCGGCATCGAGCCCAACGGCAACGCCGGCAGCACCCCTCTCGGCCTCACCACCTTCGCCGGAGGCTGTCTCGCCTTCACCGGCCGCAGCTTCTACAGCGTCGACGCCTCAGCCATGGCCGATACCGCCGACGGCGGCCCCGCTAACCGCTACGCCGCTGGTTCCTTCATCTTCGAACCAGACGTCCCCCCAGCCAACCTCACCATCTCCCGCAACCCGGACGGGTCCATCAAACTCGAATGGGCAGACCCCACCGGCATCCTCGAACGCTCCCGCGATCTCTCCGCAGGCCCATGGGACTTCCTCCCTTCCGCTACCAGCGGCTTCACCACCCCAGCCTCCGATTCCCCGGAATTCTTCCGGCTCACCCGCTGACCTGAATCCGCTCCGCTCTCTCCCCCACTGCCCCCCGCAGGGCAGTGGGGTTTCTTTTGCCCGCCCCAGCTCCCGCCTCCATGCGCCCGCTCTCCTTCGCCCTGACCTTCGCAGCTCTCGCCCTCGCCGCCCCGCTCCCCGCAGACGTCGTCATCAGCGAAATCATGTACCACCCAGTCGAGCGCCCAGCCTTCACCCCCGCAGGCGACCCAGTCCTCGACCTCTCCGACGACGTCCACGAATTCATCGAACTCCACAACTCCGGCCCAACCCCCGTCTCCCTCGCCGGCTGGAAACTCCGCGGCGGCATCCGTTTCGACTTCCCTCCCTCCGCCGCCATCCCCCCAGGCGGCTTCACCATCATCGCTAGCCAACCCGACCGCCTCGCCGCCCTCCCCGCCTACGCCCTCGCACCTAACTCAGTCCTCGGCCCATGGGCCGGCCAACTCTCCAACTCCGGCGACTCCGTCCGCCTCGAATCCATCTCCGGCTCCACCATCGACGCCGTTTCCTACTCCAGCTCCACCCCATGGCCCGTCTCCGCCAACGCCCTCGGCGCTGAATCCGACTGGACCGGCATCGACGAATCCCTCCACCAGTACCGCGGCCGCTCCCTCGAACGCATCTCGTTCTCCTCTCCCGCCAGCGACCCCGCGAACTGGATCGCCTCCCCACTCCCCGCCGGCCCCTCCCCCGGCCGCCCCAACTCCATCTCCCTCCCCTCACCCATCCTCATCGCCACCGCCGTCTCCGCCGTCCAGCACTCCACGAACGCCACCCTCATCCGCCCCGCCGAACCCATCCGCATCGACGCCCGCTTCTCCTCCGCCCTAACCTCTCCACCCACCGTCGA
>CANHUG010000172.1 GCA_947462995.1 Verrucomicrobiales bacterium
CAGAATAACAAAGCCGTCTGGTGCCGATTCGAGCAATTGGTGGAACATGCGGCGATCCACATTGCGCTGGGTGATGTCGCGGGAGATCTTGGAAAAGCCGGTGATTTTGCCCGCGGCGTCCCGCAGGGGCGAGAGGGTGAGCGAGATGTCGATGACGCGGCCGTCCTTGCGGATGCGGTGCGTCTCGTAGTGCTCGATGCGTCTGCCCGCGCGGATGCGGCGGCGAAAGACGGCTTCGTCGTCTCTGGCCTCGGGCGGGCGGAGGAAGGACACGTTTCTGCCGACGGCTTCTTCGGCGGCGTACTGAAAAATGCGTTCGGCGCCGGCATTCCATGTCTGGATGATGCCGTCCAGATCGAGGGTGACGATGGCATCGCAGGAATCTTCGACCACGGCTGCGAGTTTCCGGAGCGCGGCCTCGGCGGCTTCGTGCTCGGTGACATCGCGGGCGATGCCGCCTATCTGGCAGAGCTTGCCATTCCTTCGCCCCAGAATGATGCCGCGATCCGCCATCCAGCGCACCTCGCCCTCCCTGCCGATGACCCGGTAACAGGAATCGTACGCTGCCTTTTCGCCACTGAGCCACTGGCGCAGCGCTTTTCGCACGGCGGGTCGGTCTCCGGGATGGATGCCATCCTCCCAGAGGTGCGGCTTTTGCAGCAACTCGTCCACGGGATGCCCCCAGATGCGCTCGAAGGCCGGACTCACATACGAGAACCGGTTGGGATCGAGTTCCCTGAACCAGAGCACGTCGCCGATGCTTTCGACGAGAAGGCGGAATCTGGTGTCGTCGGGAGGAGTCGCGCGCTTCATGACACGTGTGCCGTTACCTCGGGATGGTCGCGACGGCAAGCGCCGCTGAGCACCACAATTTGCCAGGCCTCTGGATGGTCTCCCAGACCTCTGGGCGTCACTCGGAGAGCGATCAATGAGATCGGGCTGTCCGGGATGAATCCGGGGCGGGTTCCGGGGCGGCGCGATGAGTGGGGGCCATCGTCCCGCTGAGCGCCACAGCCGACGGATCCTCAAATTGGTTCCATTGGTGGCTGCGTCGGTGATCGGAATGGTGGCGATGGGCAAGAAGTCTGGAAGCGATGCCGCTGGGGTGAATGCAAATGGCCAGAGCACTGGGATTCACCTTGCGGGTCCCAGGGGCGTTCGTCAAACGCTTGCGTTCTAGCAATCTGATCCATGCGTATTTCCCTGAAGCGCAGGAACTAAACCGATTGACTCACTCAGTGATTTGTCCTGTAGTTTCCATGTTTCAGAGTTTTAAAAATGTCTGACTTACCCATACGACGCAACCAGGGTCTCGATCTGCTTCGAGGAATTGCCATCCTTCTGGTGCTGTTCAATCACGTCAATCCGCACACAATTCCGCAGTTGCCGGAATTAAATGGTGCCGCTGGAGCTCTTTATTGGCGGGTGAAAAACCTGGGCTGGACGGGGGTGGACTTGTTTTTTGTCTTGAGCGGATTTCTCATCTCCGGGCTTTTGTTCAAGGAGATCGAAACGACGGGCTCGCTCAATGCAGGTCGCTTCTGGTACCGACGCGCTTTCAAGATCCTGCCGTCCTATCTTTTCTTCCTCATTGTCATGGCGGCCACGAAGGCGACGGCCTGGCTGGACACCACGTCCTGGGCCACGATTGGAGCTTCCCTCGCGAAGCATCTTTTGTTTGCACAGAACTATCTCGGCCATAATCCGAACGGGCCGACCTGGAGCCTCGCGGTGGAGGAACATTTTTACATCCTGCTGCCATGTCTGCTTCTGCTGCTGGTCTATAAAGCCAGCACGCGAGAGCAATTCGAGCGCTGGCTCCTGATTGTCGGGGGTTGTGTCATTGCGGGAGTGCCGGTACTGCGCACTGTCCACGCCGTCGTGCGGGGAGTCAGCCTTGATGATTATCAGTTGAGCCATTTCCGCGCTGACGGCCTTTTCTTTGGTGTCATGGTGCAGTTGCTGCTGCGCCGCCAGAATCCGAGGGTGATGAGCGTCTGTCGCCATCCTGGCAGATCGCTTCTCGTGGCAGGCATCTTGATCGCGCCCGGCATGTTTCTGGGACGTGTGTCTCCCATCATGTTTTCCATCGGTTACACGTTGCTGGCTTGTGGCTATGCTTTGATTCTGCTGGTCTTTGTTGGCGGGCTGCCGAATCCGGGCACGAGCTGGGCGGGTAAGGCCGTGGCCACGACGGGCCGCTGGTCCTACAACATCTATCTCTGGAACTTCTACCTGCTGCTGCTGCCGATACCTGGCTACGGTGCCCTTCATCAGTGGGTGGCTGCGAATGTTCACGGTGCCGTGCCTGCGTTTGCGGCGCACACGGTGGTATTCTTTGTGACCTCGATTCTCGTCGGCGGACTGATCACCCTGTTAATCGAAACACCGTTCCTGAAGCTCCGCGACTACTGCTCCAGGCCTGCGCGCTGAGGGAATTAGAGGGTGTCGCCCGGAGCAGTCGAACAGATTCCTGCGGTGGAGCAGTAGTTTGGCGGCATGCCGGCGACAGAGCATGCGGCCTGAGTGTGAATGGCGCTTCCCATGGCGAACGCGATGAGGGTGGTGAGAAGCGGCTTCATGGTGCGGGCGGGCAGAGGTGCTGGGTGCGGAGGAGGTGGGGCGTGCAAGCCTAGCGCTGTGTGAGGGTGGTGCAAGTGCCCAGACCTCTGGGAGGTCTCGGGCCTGAGGGGCGGATTGGATCGATTCCGACCGGAGCGCTCTGCGGCCGCTGACTGACGACGTCCGATCAGGGTTCCTCTTCGTATTGACTGGATGATGAAATCCGTTTTCCACTTCCTGCCTGCCCGGCCGATGGCGGCAGCCTTTATTGCGTCCATGGCGATGTTTCCCGCGAATGCGCGCGCTGATGGGAAGCCGGTATCGGAATTCACTGCCGAAGAAAACCAGAAGCTCGGATGGAAGGTTGTCGACGACGGCGTGATGGGTGGTCTCTCGAAAGGAAATCTATCCTTCAGCGAGGATGGAATCCTCCGCTTCAGCGGTGAGCTTTCGCTTGAGAACAATGGCGGCTTTTCATCCCTCCGGACCGGGGACCTCAATCTCGATCTCGCAGGCAGCGAGGGCCTTGTGATCAGGGTCAAAGGGGACGGCCGGACGTACCAGATGCGCATCAGTACCGACGCGAGGTATCGGGGCATGGAAGTTTCCTTCATGGCCGGGTTTGCCACAAAGAAAGGCGAATGGACGGAAGTGCGGGTTCCTTTCGCCAGTTTTGTCGGGAGTTGGCGCGGGACCATGCTCAAGGACGAAGTCTTCAATCCAGCGAAAATCAGCCGCCTCGGCTTGCTGCTCGGCGACAAGAAGGCCGGCCCCTTCTCCATGGAGGTCGACTGGATCAGGGCCTACAGCGCCGATTCGGCGAACGTCGTTGATCAGGCGGTGGCCGATGGCCGATTCAAAACTCTGGCGGCTGCGCTAACTGCGGCGGATCTTGTCGGCGTGCTTCAGGGCGATGGGCCCTTCACGGTGTTCGCGCCGACGGATGAAGCTTTCGCCAGACTTCCGGAGGGCACGGTGGAGAATCTCCTGAAACCGGAAAACAAGGCTCAGTTGCAGGCGATTCTCAAATATCATGTGGTCCCGGGTGCGGTCAAACTCGCCAAGGCACTCGAGGTTGGAGAGGCCGCCACGGTCGAGGGTGGAAAACTGGCGATTGCCTTCAAGGACGGCAAAGTCCTCGTCGGTAAATCGGCTATTCTCAACGCTGACATCGGGTGCACGAATGGCGTGATCCATGTGATTGATGAGGTGCTGCTCCCTCCGGCGCCAGCGAAGGAAGCCGTCGCTAACGATCTCATTGGCGTGGCGAAACGGGCAGGGGATTTCAAGACGCTTCTAGCCGCCGTCGAAGCTGCCGGTCTGGCCCCTGTGCTTGCAGGCGAAGGTCCCTTCACGGTTCTGGCACCAACGGATGAAGCGTTCGCGAAGCTCCCGGAAGGCACTGTGGGAACGCTTCTGAAGCCGGAAAACCTCGCGCAGCTCCAGGCAATCCTCAAGTACCATGTCTTCGCTGGCAAGGTCACGGCGGGCGACGCCCTCAATGCGAAGTCGGGCACAACTCTCAATGGGAGCAAGGTCGCCTTCGCCATCAAGGACGGGGTTCTCAGAGCCAATGACGCGACCATCCGAACAACCGATATTCAATGCGATAACGGAATCATCCATGTGATTGATGCGGTGCTGCTCCCTCCGGCGTCTGAAGCGGGTGCCAAAGAAGAGAAAACGGCGTCGCTGGAGCCAGCCGAACGCATCGAAGCGGCGATCAGCCGCGGCGTCCCTATCTTCAATCATGGCGACCACGCCCAATGCGCGGATATCTACAAAACCTGTCTCGAAGTTCTGGCTAACGACGAAAAGGTCGATTCAGAAGTGCGCAAGACTCTCGGGAAGGTGCTGGAACGGGCCAAGGGGATCGAGGACGCGCGCGAGCGCGCGTGGCAACTCCGGAAGGGCCTTGATTATGCGTATCACGCTGTCGCGGGTTGAGCGGGGGCTGGTGCGCAGGACTCTGGGGGGGCAGGGAGGCGCGGGCGGGGTCTTGCAATTGGCGAGGCCTGAATGGCGCTGAGATCAGGTGGTTAGGGATGCGGGGGGTATGCGGCGTTCCTTCAGAACGCGGAGGTGGGGGGTGTCGGGGTACCCAGAGCGGTGCTCTGGGCTGGTATACGGTGTCCCGATGGGACACGGGTCGGAGGAGCGGGTGGTGGGTTGAGGTGACGATCGAGGGGCTGCGGTGTGGTAGCAAAAAAGGCCGCCCGGTGAGGGGCGGCCTTTGTGCGGGGGTTGGTGGGAGGATAGGCCGTGTTTGAAAGGAAGGAGGCCCGGTATAAGGGCCGTTGTGGCCTTGAAAACGGACTCCGGATGCAGGGCGGATGCTTTGCTGCGAGAGGGCTTGTAGCAGCGGCAAAGACTTTCATCGCGGGGGCTGCGGCCGTTTTCAGGATCCCGGTGCTTCCAGATTGAGACTTCGGCATTGAGGTCACAGGCAGGATGCCCGTGCCACTTTGAATGGGGGGGTATGCGGCGTTCCTTCAGAACGCGGAGGTGGGGGGGCGGTACCCAGAGCGGTGCTCTGGGCTGGTATACGGTGTCCCGATGGGACACGGGTCGGAGGAGCGGGTGGTGGGCTGTGTACCCAGAGCGGTGCTCTGGGCTGGTATACGGTGTACCGTTGGGACACGGGTGGAGGAGCGGGGGGTGCTGAGGTGAGGATCGAGTGGCTGCGGTGTAGAAACACAAAGGCCGCCCGGTGAGGGGCGGCCTTTGTGTGAGGGGTGTGAGGGGTCAGCGTTTTGGGGGTTGGACTTCTTTGACGGTGGCGCCGTGGGTGTCGCTGAGGATGAGGATGGAGAAGCGGGTGGTGGCGTCGAGGTCGCTGGTGGAGAGGCTGGCGTAGTCGAATTTGCCGCGGAGGTCGGTGTAGCCGTCTTTGTAGAAGGTTGGGGTGCCGTTGACGTCGGCGAAGACCTTGACGTAGACTTTGGATAGGGGGCGTTTGTCGGCGGCGTGGCGGACCTGGAGACGGCCGAAGCCTTCGCTGAGCTGGACGTCGAGTTCGTTGGCGTAGGCGGCTTCGGCTTTGGTGAGGCCGCCGCCGGTGATTTCGACGAGGACGTTAGCGCTCTGGAATTCTGCGGGGAGGGCGAAGACGTGGTGATCGCCGGCTGGGAGCATGACCTTTTCGGTTTTGTTGGGTCGGATCATGCGGAAGCGGCTGGTGTCCTGGGTGACGAAGGGGTTGGCGCTGAAGAGGAACTCGAGGTCCATGGGGTAGTAATTGACGGTGACCTCGGTGAGATTGCGGTAGTCGAGGGCGACGGTTTTGTTTTCGATTTTGACGCTGATGGCTGGTTCTTTGGCGGCGAGCCGGTCCTGGGTGGCGTCGCGGTCGTCGTCTTTCGGAGCGGCGGCGGCTTTGCCTTCGATTTCGTCGAGTTGCGAGGCGAGTTCGGTGAACTTGGCCTTCCAGTGGTCGATGGGGAGGGCGGCGTGGGCGGAGGCGATGGTGCGAGCGGTGGCGGTGTCTGCCTGGCACATGGCGAGCCACGCCTTGAGGTAGTCGTACTGGAGTTTTTCGGCGATCCTAGCTGGATCGACGGAGGTGAATCGGGCGATGGCTTCCTCGATGCGGTCCTGGAGGGCGAGGTAGTAGACGGCGGCGAGGTGGTCTTCTTCGACGAGGGCTGGGCGGTAGCTGAGGACCTTCATGAGGGCCTCGAACTGGGCGCGGAGCTTGTCATTGAGGATGGTGCGGGATGCGCCGAGTTGATGGGCGCGGGCATTGACGAGCGGGCTGTATTCGAGGTGCTGGTAGAGGTGGCGCTGGACGGGATCGATCCTGACGAGCGGGGTGTCGATGAACGTGCCGCACTGGGCGAGGAAGCCGTCGGCGTGCATGAGGAAGTCGGAGACGCCGTCTTTGATGTCGTGGAGGAGCGAGTAGCTCCATGAGGTGGGGTGCCAGATGTGGCGGGAGCGGAGGAGGGAGAGGGCTTTTCTGGCGAAGTCGGGGTCTTTGAGACGCCATGCCATGAGGTCGAGGTTGAGCGCGAGGAGATTGTTCTGTTCGAGGAAGGCGAGGACCTCGGCGGGCTCGCTGTTCTGGCTGACGTATTCCCATGAAGCCTTGTCGGCCTGAGTCAGGCGCGGGACGACATTGAAGGTGAAGGGAGCGGCGCTGGCGGCGGTTTTGAAGTTGCGGCTGAGGTGGACGGGGTAGTGGGCGAATTGACCGGCGACGGGGAAGTAGAAGTGGAAGTCGTAGGTGCCGGTGTGATAGGGTTCGAGGACAACGGGGAGGGATTTGGTGGCCTGCGTCTGGAGGACGGGGATGGCGCCGCGGGGGATCTGGAAGAGGAGGTCGAGTTTCTGGCGAGAGGAAGCTGGGTTGGTGACGACGACCTGGCAGCCGTAGACGACCCCGGTGAGGAATTCGGTGGTGACGAACTTGTCGGATTTTTCGCCGGCTTGTTCGATGTAGCGGTCGCCCTGGCGGTAGAAGTTCTGGCTGACGAGGAGTTGCGTGCCTTCCTTGTCGTCTTCGGCGGTTCTGATTTCCTGGTGGAAGAGGATGCCCTTGCCGTTAGGAGTGAGGGTGACGGTGTTGTCGTCGCGTTTGGAGGTGCCGCCTTTGTAATCCGAGGGGAAGGGCAGGTCGAGGGCGGCGAGTGCGAGGAGCATCTCGGTGAAGCTGCCGGTGGCTTCGGCGAGATGGGGGGAGACGAATGGCTGTGCGCCGTCCCAGAGGGCGTAGTCCTGCCAGAAGCGGTTGGGTTTGACGAGGTCCGAGAGTTGCTGGGCGATGAGGAGTCGGTAGTAGTTGTTTTCGGCCCATTCCTTGGTGCGGTCGAGCTGGCGGTAGAGACGGACGGCCTTGGCTAGGCCGCCTCTGCGGCGTTCGAGGGATTCTTTGCCCTTTTCGAGGGTGATGCCGCGGGTGGGGCCGGAGGCAGGCTTGGAGGCGTCCATTTCCTTGAGTTCCCGGGTGGCCTCTGCTGAGGTCTCGTCGGCTGCGATGTCGGAAAGTTCCACCTGGGCTTCCTGAGCGATTTCGCCGCGCAGGCGCGTGCTGAAGGAGAGCTTGTCGACGACCGATTCATCGGTCGGGGGTGCGCCCGGGGCACTGGCTGGCGCATTGGTGGCGTCGAAGAGTGCGATGTCCTGGTTTCTGCTGAAGCGCGAGACGGTGTGCCGGTCGCCATCGAGGCGGCTGTCGGAAGTCGATGCG
>CANHUG010000173.1 GCA_947462995.1 Verrucomicrobiales bacterium
AATCTTCCAGCGCATTCCGATCCAGATCGAAGTCGATGGCGCCGACGAAAAATACGACGAACTCGGCCGGAGTCGGGGCAGGTCCTTCCACGGCAAAGCCATCGTGAAATTCTTCACCAGCAGCGCCGCGAAGCTGCGCTACCGGACCACCCCGCCCGATGGCAAGCCTGACATGGAATACACCGGGCCAATCACGATCCACCAGACGACCCGGTTCTGGGTCGGACTCGTCGGCTCCGAAGGCTATCCACTCCAGACAACCGTCGGCGACGACGGCTACAAACAAAACCTCCTCACCAACGACAGGGTGAAGATCAGCACCGACGCCAAGAATCAAGTCGGCGACCCGAATCTGGTCTGCGATGGCAAGGCCAATGACCCTGACAAGCACTGGAATGGAATCGGCGAAGCCACACTCACGATCGAAGCGGCAGTCCCCCGCAAGATGAATGAAATCCATGTCTATTGCTGGTGGGGCGATAGTCGCGCCTATCGCTACACCGTGGAAGGATCCGAGGATGGCAAAACGTGGAAGCAGCTCGTGGACTGGAGCAAGAACGCCGAGCCCTCCACTCCAGAGGGCTACAAACACCAGTTCGACGCCCAGAACGTCCGCTTCCTCCGCTTCCGTCCGCTCGGCAACACCACCAACAATCACGGCCATCTCAGCGAAATCTGCGCCTACGATACCACCAGCACTCCGCCATGAGAGCCCGGAGCTGAAACAAACATCACGGACATGAAGCTACGACTTCCCTTCTTCGCTGCAGTCGCACTGGGCTTCCCGGCCCTGGTCACCGGGCAGGCTGCGGACCCGGATACCAAAGGAGTTCTGCTGCAGCCGATCCCGGACAGGCTTGTCGTACTGACTTTTGATGATGCTCCCGCGAGTCACGCGACCGTGGTGGCACCGATTCTCAAGTCGCTCGGATTTGGCGGATCGATTTATGTGAGCAACTTCGATTCGTTCAAGACGCGCAAGGATTGGTATCTCACCTACCGGCAGATGAATGCGATGCACGCGGATGGTTTGGAGATTGGGAATCACACCTACGGGCATGGCGGGGGTCTGGAGAATTATCTGCGGATGGAGGACGAGGTCATGGCGAATGGCGGGCCAAACATGACGACGGTATGCTGGCCGATCTACCAGGTGATGTGGCCGATTGTCCCGCGGCTGTTGCAGTATCGCTATCTGTTTGGGCGCGGAGGGCATGAGCGCCCATACCGGCCGACGGTGGACCATCCCTTTGATGTGCCCTCGTTCTCGATGACGGATGGCACCTCGAGCGAGAACTTCGTCAAGGCGGTGCAGCAGGCATGCAGAGGCCGGGTGGTCGTGCTCACCTTTCACGGGGTGCCGGATATGGAACACCCACCGGTGAGTCTGGAACCGGCCACGTTCCGAGCCATGATGCAGTACCTCAAGGACAATCACTATCACTGCATCGCGATGCGCGATCTCGCGAAGTATATCGATGTGTCGAAGGCCGTCGATCTGCCCCTCACGGTAGATGAGTTGAAGGACGCGCCGCCCTTCGAACGACTCAAGGACGACATCCCGTTCGTCGCACCGCCCTCCGCCGACATTCGCGAATTCCGCTTTCCCGATCTGGCTCCCGCGAGGATCTCCAAAGTTGAGATCACGGTGACCGTCCCGTTCGCCACCAATATCGCGGCACTCACGCCGAAGATCACGGTCTCCGCTGACGCGACGGTCACTCCGCCATCGGGAACCGCGCGTGATTTCTCCAAGCCGCAGACCTACACAGTCACAGCACGCGATGGGGCCGTGAAAAGCTACGTCGTCTCCGTGAAGAAAACGCCCGTGAGCCATGCCACGGATATTCTCACGTTCACAGTACCGGATGCGCGCTCGGTCGCGGTTTCCCAGGATCGCATCGCTGTCTCGGTGCCGAAGGGCACGAACGTGTCCGCGCTGGCTCCGGCATTCACGCTATCACCATTTGCCACTTCGGAACCTGCATCCGGTGTGCCGCGGGATTTCACCAAGCCCCAGACCTACAAGGTCACCGCCCAGGATGGATCATCGCGAGTGGTCACGGTGGCAGTAGTAAAGACCGACAAAGCGCACGCCTTCGAGTGGACCAAGCCGGGCGACGGGAACTGGAGCGAGGCCTCACGCTGGTCTGGCAACGCTGCCGGACCAGTGAAATCAGGTTCGCCGGACTGCATTCTCAGCTTCGATCAGGGCGGCAAATGCACGGCAAAGAATGATCTGGGTGCCGGATTTCTGCTGAACCAACTGGTGCTCGGTGAGCATTCAGGCGGACTCACCCTCAGCGGCGACCCTATCACCTTCTCAGAGGAACCCGCCAACCAGATCCCACCCGCGATCCGCGCCACGAAGTGCGGGATCGTGAACATCAATGTGCCGGTCACGCTTCAAGGCGACCTCACCGTCGCCACTGCTCCAGACAAGGATCCCAACTGCTTCATCACCTTCAACGAAGTCATCTCCGGGCCGCACGCGCTCGTCCTGCAAAGCTCGGGCGATCCCGATGTCGCAGGCATCAACTTCCATGACGTCCACTTCGGTGTGGTCGAGCTCACCAACTCGAACACTTACAGCGGCGGCACCGTGATCAACGGCGGCAAAATCAACGTGCGGAAAAGCGACGGTCTCGGCACCGGTCCGGTCACACTCGACAACTACGCCACCTTGTCCAACGAGCGCGATCTCGCGAACCCAGTCGTCATCAACGAGGGCACGCTCTTCCACTGCAACCTGACCGGCCCGATCAAGCTGAACGGAAACGCGGGCCTCATCGGCAACTGCGCCATCACCGGCAGCATGAGCGGTCCCGGCGGCTTCACGATGTTCGGCACGAACGGCACCTACCTCAGCATGATCCCCGGCGGCACCGTCACGCTTTCCGGCGCGAACTCCTACACCGGGCCGACGAACATCTTTCCCGGCACGCTCGTCGTGAAAACCGCATCCTCACTCTACAACGCGGACGCCGCGAAATGGACGGCCGCCAACCTCACCATTCACAAAGCCGCAATGCTCCGCCTGAATGTCGGCGGCCCCGGCGAATTCACCGGCGAGCAAGTCGGCACGCTGCTGGGAAATCTCACACGCTCAGTGAACGATAACGGAATGATGGGCGGTTCCTTCCTCTGTCTCGACACGACAAACGCTCCTGAACTCGTCACCATCGCGGCCAACCTCGAAGATTCCCAAGGCCCCGGCGGCGGCGCGTTCCTTCTCAAAAAGTGCGGCACCGGCACGATGCGGCTCTCCGGCAACAACACCTACACCGGCCAGACAGTCCTCGAGAGCGGCAGCCTCAGCATTGCGTCATTCAATAGTTTCGCTCCCGCAAACCGCAAGCAAGGCAGCAGCCTCGGCGCGCCGATCGACATCGAAAGCGGCGAGATTGTTATCGGCGAAGAAGGCAAGGACGGCGAATGCACCCTCATCTACACCGGCACCGGCGAAAGCACCGACCGTGTCATCAATCTCGCAGGCAAGAACGACACCATCACGTTCGAGCAATCAGGCACAGGCTCATTGAAATTCACCAGCCCCATCCTCATCTCGGGCTACGGCGCAGACAAAACCATCGCACTCAAAGGTGACACCTCCGGCACCGGCGAACTCGCCGGCAATCTCACGGACCCGCACGACCGCTCCCGCAAGGCAAGAACTTCCCTCACCAAATCCGGCACCGGCACATGGATCCTCTCGGGCGCAAACACCTTCACCGGCCCGACCAGGCTGATGCAAGGCACCCTCGCAATCACGAACGCCCAAGGCCTGAGCGCCCAAACGGAAGTGGATATCTCTGAAGGCGCAACGCTGCACCTCGACTTCAAAGGTGAAATGCGCATCGGGAAGCTGAGTATCGGCGGGAAGCCGCAACCTCCCGGCACTTATGATGCAAAGTCCGCCCCGGGATTCATCAAGGGATCAGGGGTGCTGAAATTCTAGGACCTGCATCCGCTAGCCGTTCCCGCTCGCACACTGCGGGAAATGGAATCGCCCCGATAGGTGAACGATAAAATATAGTGCTACAATTCCGCCCGTAGCGGAACCGTCACCGCACGATCATTGAACCCAGTGGCGGATGAAGCAGCATGGTTTTTTCCATGAAATTGCTCTCCTCCACCCTGTTGCTTACCACCTGTTCCCTTGCCCTCGCGGCAGACCCCGCCTTCGTCCACGGGGTTGCCTCCGGTGCTCCGATGGCCGATTCCATGGTGCTCTGGACTCGCGTCACCCCTGCCGATGCCAATCCCGTTTCCGTAAGCTGGGAACTCTCCACCACCAGCACCTTCACCACTCTCCAGGCGAGTGGCACCGTCAGCGCTCAGTCCGCACAAGACTACACCGTCAAGGTCATCCCGACCGGCCTCACCGCAGACAGCACCTACTACTTCCGCTTCAGCGTGAACGGCGGCACCATTGTTTCCCCGGTGGGAAAAACCAAAACTCTCCCGACCGGCCCGACCAGCGAGGCAAAATTCGCTGTCTTCAGCTGCGCCAACATCACCGCCGAATACTTCGACGCCTACGCCAAAGCAGCACACGTCGGCGACTACGACGCGCTCATCCACGTCGGCGACTACATCTACGAATACGGCCAAGGCGGCTACGTGGCGGCCGAGGACAACTTCGCCCGCTTCGGCTTCGAGCCGGCAAGGGAATGCCTCACCCTCCGCGACTACCGCCTTCGCCACGCCCAATACAACCGCCAGCCCAGCCTCCAAGCCGCACGCGCCTCCGCTCCGCTCATCTGCATCTGGGACGACCATGAAACCGCCAACGATGCCTACGCCACCGGCGCCGAGAACCACAATCCCGCCACCGAAGGCTCATGGGAAGACCGCGTCGCCGTCGCTCTCCAGGCTTACTACGAATGGAACCCCGTGCGCGAGCCAGTCAGCGGCAACCGCAAGGAAGCCTACACCACCTACAACTTCGGTGACCTGCTCTCGCTCCACATGCTGGAAACCCGCCTCGTCGCACGCGACAAGCAATTGGAACTCGCCCCCACCAACACTGAAGTCGGAGCCCGCATCACGGAAATCCTCAGCAGCCCCGCACTAACTGTGCAGTACGCCACCACCTACTCGCTGACCCCACCCACCGGCCCCACCGACGTCGCAGGCATCACCGCCTTCAGCACCGCCCTCGGCCCTATCGTTTTCAATCAGCTGGTCGTCGCCAACGTCACGGCCATGTATTCGGGAAATCGCAACCTCCTCGGTGCCACCCAGCTCGCATGGCTTCAGGGCAAAATGGCCGCATCCACCGCGACATATCAGGTCCTCGGCCAGCAGGTGCTCATGGGCAACATGACCATGCCCGCCGAACTCCTCATCGAGCTCGCCACCAACAGCGTCAAACCCGCCACCATCGCTAAGTACGCCACTCCCATCTTCAAACTCGCCAACGGCATCCCGCTAACACCCGCAGAGCAGGCCGTCTATGACAACGCCAGCCCGCTCCCCTACAACTCCGATGCATGGGACGGCTACGGCAGAGAACGCGAAACCATCCTCCAGACCGCGCTGGGACTGAACAAGAAACTCGTCGTCTTCGCCGGTGACACCCACAACGCATGGGCCAACCAACTCAAAACCTTTTCACCCACCGGCCCAGGAGTCGCCCCGAAAGGCACCGTCGCAGGCATCGAACTCGCCACGCCCGGCGTTTCCTCCCCCGGCATTGAAAAATACTTCCCCGGCCAGGAGGGGATCCTCCGCGACCTCTTCCTCGGCTATAGCCCGGGCCTGAAATTCGCCAACCTCTCCAACCGCGGATACCTCGACGTCACCTTCACTCATACCAGCGTCGATGCGAAATTCCACTTCAGGGAACGCAACGGCACCGAGTGGAAGATCCAGCCCATCACTTCCACCGATGCCAAAGGCCTAACCATCGGCGCACCGAGCAACACCACCGAATCGGATGCTGATTCCGATGGCCTCAACGACTGGCGCGAATTCGTCTCCGGCACCTCCTCCACCATCGCCGACAGCGATGCCGACGGTGTGAACGACAGCAGCGAATTCGCCAACGTCGTCTTCGGCTTCGACCCTCGCACCCCGAACAACCTTCAATCCATCCTGGCAGCCACCGAACAGCGCGGAAAAGACGCCGTCGTCGCCAATCCCTCCACGTTCAATCTCTACACCGCCGCCAGCATCCAGGACCTCCGCGGTACCGGCAATCTCCTCATTAAGGCCGCCAACAACAAGGTCTCCCTCAAGCTCCCCGTGGAAAAATCCACCGACCTCGGCACCTGGACCCCTGCAGGCGAGTTGTTCCTTGAACTCGATCAAAGCCAGTTCCCCGGCAAACAGTTCTTCCGCTTCGACTCCGTTCTCGGAGAATAAGAAGGTCCTCTCAAAAAACAGCACAGCCGTCCCCAGGGCGGCTGTGCTTTTTCTTGACCTTGCGCTGCCAACGCCATGCCCCTCGCAAAGGTCGGCTCTCTCCATCGCAGCTTCGGATACACTTGCCAGACGCATCTCAGGCGAGGATCTCCTTAATGACGCGGCTCTCGCCATCAATCTGCGTGAGTCGTTGCTGGAGACCCTGGAAGTAATACGTCAGCTTGTCGTGCTGCAGGCCCAGAAGGTGAAGTATCGTCGCGTGCAGGTCACGCACCTGAACAGGGTTCTCGACCGCTTTGAATCCGAAGTCGTCCGTCGCTCCGTACACGGTGCCGCCTCTGACCCCGCCACCAGCCATCCAAACCGAATAGCCATACGGACTGTGGTCGCGGCCATCGGAACCTTCCGATGTCGGCGTGCGCCCGAATTCCCCACCCCAGATGATGAGCGTGGAATCAAGCAGGCCGCGTGCCTTCAGATCCATGATCAACCCCGCGATCGGCTTGTCGATCTGCTTCCCGTTGCGGACGTGCTTGGCGTCGTTCTCCCCGTGCGTATCCCAACCGTCGCCACCACCGCCGTGGTAAAGTTGGACGAAGCGGACCCCGCGCTCAACGAGCCTCCGCGCATTGAGACACTGCGTTCCAAACGGACGCGTGATGTCGTTATCCAGACCATAGAGGGACCTGATGTGATCCGGCTCTTTGCTCAGATCCACCGCCTCCGGCGCGGCCGACTGCATCCGATAGGCAAGTTCATACGCGGCAATGCGGGCCGAGAGGTTGCTGTCCTCTTCCTGCGAAGCAAGATACCGGCGGTTCAATTGCTGCGAGAAATCAAGGATCCGGCGCTGGTCGCCCGCACTGATCGAATCAGGCCTGTCGAGATAGAGAATCGGAGCGCCGCTTGTGCGCAATTCCGTGGCCGAATAAACCGCGGGAAGGAAGCCATTCCCATACGTCGTCGGCCCCGCCTTCAGCGGGCCATCGCGCATCACCACATAGCCCGGTAAGTTCTCCGAACCCGATCCGAGCCCGTACATCGCCCACGCCCCAAGACTCGGACGCCCCATCAAGCGCGTGCCGGAATGCGCCATGTAGAGCGCCGGGGCATGATTGAACTCCGTGTGATAGCAACTGCGGACGACGGCCAGTTCATCGGCGACCTTCGGCAGGTGCTCGAAAATGTCCGACATCTCCACGCCGGACTGACCGCACTTCCTGAACGTCCGCTGGCTCGCTAGCACCTTCGCCGTGCTCGTCTTCGTGAACTCCAGATTCAGATTGCCGAAGCTCGCCGGAAGCGATTGGCCCGCGTACTTCGCCAGCAGTGGCTTGGGATCAAAGGTATC
>CANHUG010000174.1 GCA_947462995.1 Verrucomicrobiales bacterium
ACCACCCGTTCCCATCCCGAACACGGAAGTGAAACGCCGCAGCGCCGATGGTAGTTTGACGACAGGTCATGCGAGAGTAGGACGTTGCCAGGTTATAACGGCCCGTTTTCCGAAAGGAAAACGGGCCGCTTGTTTTTCGGGCGGGAGGCTGCTCTATCATGGAATTCTCATCTTATGCTGACTCTCAAATCCCCTGCTGACTGTCGTTTTGACTGTGTATCTCTTGGTGAAGTGATGCTGCGGCTCGATCCGGGCGAGGGCCGGGTAAGGTGTGCGCGGACGTTTCAGGTTTGGGAGGGAGGAGGGGAGTACAATGTGTCGCGCGGGTTACGGAAGTGTTTCGCGCTGCGCACGGCGCATGTGACGGCGTTTGCGGACAATGATGTGGGGCGGCTGACTGAGGATTTCATGCTGCAGGGCGGGGTGGATACTGGGTTGGTGCGTTGGGTACCGTATGATGGGATTGGGAGGTCGGTGCGGAACGGGTTGAATTTCACGGAGCGAGGGTTTGGGATTCGGGGGGCGCTGGGCGTGCCGGACCGTGGGAACACGGCGGCGAGCCAGTTGAAGCCTGGGGATATTGACTGGGAGCATGTGTTTGGGGAGCTGGGGGCGCGGTGGTTTCACACTGGGGGAATTTTTGCGGCGTTGAGTGACACGACGCCGGAGGTGGTGATTGAGGCGGTGGAGGCGGCGCACCGGCACGGGACGATTGTGAGTTATGATCTGAATTACCGACCGAGTCTGTGGAAGACGATTGGTGGGAAGGCGCGGGCGCAGGAGGTGAACAGGAGGATTGCGAAGTATGTGGATGTGATGATTGGGAACGAGGAGGATTTCACGGCGTCGCTAGGGTTTGAGGTGGAGGGGGTGGACGAGCATCTGACCTCGATTCCGACGGCGAGTTTTCAGCGGATGATTGAGCATGCGGTGAATGAGTTTCCGAATTTCAAGGTGGCGGCGACGACCTTGCGGACGGTGAAGACGGCGACGATCAACGATTGGGGAGCGATCCTGTGGCATGAGGGGGCGTTTCACGAGGCGGTGTTCCGGCCGGGGCTGGAGATCATGGATCGGGTGGGTGGGGGTGACAGTTTTGCGAGCGGGCTGATCTATGGGTTTTTGAAGCACAACGATGCGGCGAAGGCGGTGAATTACGGGGCGGCGCACGGGGCCTTGGCGATGACCACGCCGGGGGACACGTCGATGGCGAATCTAGCGGAAGTGGAGAAGGAAATGGCCGGGGGCAGCAAGCGTGTGGAGCGATGAAGGCCTGTGAATGGCCGCGGGCGCGGACGGACATCCGGATTGCGTGCGGGGTGTTGAGTTGCGATGACGTATGATGCGATACCCCCTGAGTATTCTTCTGCCGTTGATGGCTCTAACGGTTCAAGCGGTGCGTGCCGCGGAGGGCGTTCCTGTGAGCTATTACAAGGACGTGCGGCCGGTGCTGCAGACGGCGTGTCATGGATGTCATCAGCCTGCGAAGGCGAAGGGTGCTTATGTGATGACGGAGTTTGCGGCGCTGGTGAAAGGTGGGGAGGACGACGGAGCGGCGATTGTGCCGGGGAATCCGGATGGTTCTGCGCTGGTAGTGAACATCCGGCCGGGGAAGGACGGGAAGTGCGAGATGCCGAAGAACGGGGAGCCCCTGAAGGCGGCGGAGGTTGCCTTGATTGAGCGCTGGATTCGGGAAGGGGCGAAGGATGACACGCCGGCCAATGCGGTGGCGCGGCATTCGCCCGAGCGTCCGCCGGTTTACACTAGACCACCGAGCATTGATGCGCTGGCGTGGTCACCGGATGGGCAATGGCTGGCGGTGACGGGTTTTCACGAAGTGCTGCTGCACCGTGTGGATGGGACGGGCGAACCGAAGCGGTTGATTGGGTTGTCCGAGCGGCTGACGAGCCTGCGGTTCAGTCCGGACGGGGCGTTTCTGGCGGCGGCGGGCGGGTTGCCGGCGCGGATGGGGGAGGTGCAGATCTGGGAGGTGGCTACAGGCGGCCTGAAGCTATCGTGGCCGGCGACGTTTGATACGGTTTATGGGGTTTCGTGGGCTCCGGACAGTGGACGGTTTGCGTTCGGGTGTGCGTCGGACAAGTCGGTGCGGGCGGTGGATCTGGGAACGGCGAAGCAGGTGATGTTCATGGCTGGGCATGACGACTGGGTGCTGGATACGGTGTTTTCGCTGAAGGGCGACCATGTGATTTCGTGTGGGCGGGACATGTCTGCGAAGCTGACGGAGCTGGCGACGGAGCGGTTTGTAGACAATTTGACGAGCATCACGCCCGGAGCGTTGAAGGGCGGGCTGGCGGCGATTGCGCGGCATCCGGTGCGGGATGAGATTCTGGTGGGTGGAGCGGATGGAGTGCCGCAGATTTACCGGGTGTTCCGGGAAGTGCAGCGGAGGATCGGGGACAATTCGAACCTGATCCGGAAGTATCCGGCAATGGAGGGACGGATCTGGGCGGTGGATTACAGTGCGGACGGCAAGCGGGTGTTGGCGGCGTCGAGTCTTGACGGGAAGGGGACGCTGATGGTGGGTCGTGCGGAGTTTGACTCGGCCCTGCCGGATCAGATCAAGGGAATCTACGGCAAGGAGAGCACCGGGCGATCGGCGGAAGAGAACAAGGCGGTGGAAGCGTGGCAGACTGGCGGGGCGGAGGTGCTGAAGCAGGTGACGGTGGACGGCGGGCTTTATGCGGCGCGGTTCAGCCCGGATGGGAAGACGATTGCGGCGGCTGGTCAGAGCGGGAAGGTGATGGTGCTGCGCAGTGAGGACCTCGGGGTCATCCGGGAATTTGTGCCGGTGCCGATCACGGCGGCGGGATCCGGTGCGGGCCGGTGAGGGTTGGGGGATGCGGGTGCCGCAACTGCGGACCCTGAGGGTTCCTCTTGATGAACGCGGCGGCGGTGGCTTAGATCGCGGGCCAACAGGCAACTCAGACTCAATATTCTCTCCCTAACATGAACAGAAAAATCCGCATGGGTATGGTCGGCGGCGGGCGTGGCGCTTTTATTGGCGCTGTGCACCGCATTGCGGCCGCAATTGATCAGCAGATTGAACTCGTCTGCGGCGCATTTTCGTCGGACCCCGAGCGGTCGAAGGCATCTGGAGCGGACTTTTTCCTGCCGCCCGGGCGCTGCTACGGGACCTTTCAGGAGATGATCGAGAAGGAGAAGGCGCTGCCTGAGGGCGAGCGGATGGATTTTGTGGCGATTGTGACGCCGAATCACATGCATTTTCCTCCGGCGAAGCTGGCGCTGGAAAACGGGTTTCACGTGCTGAGCGACAAGCCGGCGTGTTTTGATCTGGCGGAGTCGAAGGCGCTTGGGGAAGTGGTGAAGGCGAGCGGGCGGCTTTACGGGCTGACGCACAACTACACTGGGTATCCGCTGGTGAAGGAAGCGCGGGACATGATTCGGGCCGGGAAGCTTGGGAAGATCCGGAAAGTGGTGGTGGAGTATCCGCAGGGATGGCTGGCGACGCGGCTTGAGGCGAGCGGGCAGAAGCAGGCGGGTTGGCGGACGGATC
The DNA here is from genome assembly GCA_947462995.1 of Verrucomicrobiales bacterium. Lineage (GTDB taxonomy): Bacteria > Verrucomicrobiota > Verrucomicrobiia > Verrucomicrobiales > V1-33 > V1-33. The sequence goes on from CANHUG010000174.1 coordinate 3,536, forward strand.
CATCGCAGAGCGGAGCGGGTGGGTGCGTGGGTGACATCGGGACGCACGCGGAGAATCTGGCGGAATACATCACCGGGCTGAAGATCAGCGAGCTGGCGGCGGACATCACGTCGTTTGTGGAGGGGCGTCTGTTGGATGACGACGTGAACGTGCTGCTGCGTTTTGACAATGGGGCGAAGGGGATCCTGCATTCGTCGCAGATTTCGGTGGGTGAGGAGAACAACCTGAACATCCGGGTGTACGGGGAGATCGGGGGGATTGAGTGGCATCAGCGGGAGCCGAACACGATGCTGGTGAAGTGGCTGGATCAGCCGATGCAGGTGTATCGGACGGCGAACGGGTACCTTGGGAAGAACGCGGCTGCGGCGAGCCGGACGCCACCTTCGCACCCAGAGGGGTATCTGGAGGCGTTTGCTAACATTTACAAGAACTTCGCGAATCACATCCGGGCGTTCGAGAGCGGGACGACGCCCGACGAGGTGTCGCTGGACTATCCGAAGATCGAGGACGGCATCCGCGGGATGGCGTTCATCGAGGCGGTGGTGGCGTCATCGAAGGGGAATGCAGCCTGGACCCGGCTGGATGTCTGAGCTGATTGCGATGAATTGAAGGAAGCAGGCCGTTCCCGTGGTGCGGGGGCGGCCTGCTGCATTTCTGACCTGAGACGAGATGAAACTGGAAACCGAGACCCTGCGGGCGAGAGTTGCGGAGGCCCGTGATGTGAGCGGGCGGGCGCTGCTGGCGGAGCGGGTGAGCGGCGGGTGGTGGGAGGGGCGGTTGTCGAGCAGTGCGCTGGCGACGGCGACTGCGGTGATCGCGCTGGAGCTGGCTGGTGGTGTGCCGGAGAAGATGCTGATCGGGCCCGGGGTGGAGTGGTTAGTGCGGACGCAGAGGGAGGATGGGGGCTGGGGAGACACGCCGGAGAGCCTTGCGAATCTTTCGACGACCCTGCTGGTGGTGGCGGCGCTGCGGCTGGCAGGCGGGGATGGAGTCAGGGAGACGCTAGGGAAAGCGATGGAATGGGTTCGGGGGAAGGCGGGCGGGGTGGAGCCGGAAGTGCTGGCGAGGGCTTTGGAGGCGCGGTATGGGAAGGACCGGACGTTTTCGGTGCCGATCATGATGGCGTGTGCGATCGGGGGAGTGCTAGGATCAGCGCCGGATTGCTGGCGGCATGTGCCGCAGCTGCCGTTTGAGCTGGCCTCGCTGCCGCGGCGGTGGTATGCGGCGCTGCAGCTGCCGGTGGTGAGTTATGCGTTGCCGGCGCTGATAGCGATCGGGCAGGTGCGGCTGCATCACAGGCCTGGGAAGCATCCGCTGACCCTGCTGCGTTGGAGCCAGCGGGCGCGGACCTTGAAGCTGCTGGAGGCGATTCAGCCGGAGGGTGGAGGGTATCTGGAGGCGACGCCGCTGACGGCGTTTGTGACGATGGCGCTGGCGTCGGCGGGGCTGGGGCGGCATGCGGTGGTTAGGAAGGCGATTGGATTTCTGACGGCGTCGGCGCGGGGTGACGGGTCATGGCCGATCGACACGAATCTGGCGACGTGGGTGACATCGCTGTCGGTGAAGGCTCTGGCGGGGGTGCCGGGGGCGGTGTTTGACAGTCGACCGGCGGTGGCGGCGTGGATGCGGGCGCAGCAGACGACGGCGGTGCATGAGTACACTTTATCAGCGCCGGGGGCCTGGGGATGGACGGATCTGCCTGGGGGAGTGCCGGATGCGGACGACACGTCGGCGGCATTGCTGGCGCTGGCGGTGCCGGGCATGGGCGCGCACGACGAGGCGGCGGCGGCGGGTGTGCAATGGTTGTTAGGATTGCAGAACCGGGATGGGGGGATGCCGACCTTCTGCCGGGGCTGGGGGGCGCTGCCGTTTGACCGGAGCACGCCGGAGATTACGGCGCATGCGCTGGCGGCGCTGCATGAATGGCGGCATCTGGCGGTGCCGGGGACGGCTAGGGCGATGGAATCGATGGAGCGGTATCTGGCGAAGACCCAGGAAGCCGATGGGTCGTGGCTGCCGCTGTGGTTCGGGAACGAGCATGCGCGTGGGGAAGCGAATCCGGTGTACGGGACGGCGTGTGTGTTGCGGTATCTGCAGGGATTGGCTGGGACGAAGGCGATGTGCGACGGGGGGGCGGCGTATCTGGTCGGGTGTCAGCGGAGTGACGGGGCGTGGTCCGGTGCGGGGGAGGCCGGTCCCGCGACGGTGGAGGAAACGGCGCTGGCGGTGCATGCGCTGGCGTTGAGTCTGCCGAGGTCTGAGACGGCGGAGGCGGTGCTGGGGCGCGGGGCGGAGGCGTTGCTGCGGCTGACGGATGATGGGCGGGAGGCTCCGGCGGCGCCGATCGGGCTGTATTTTGCGAGACTCTGGTACCATGAGCGGTTGTATCCGCGGATATTCCAGACGGCGGCCCTGGCGGCCTTGGCGGTGCGGTGGCGTGACGAGTGAGGATTGGAGGGTGGGAGGCGTGGGAGGCGTGGGAGGCGTGGGATTTTCCCGGTGAACCATGGTGCAATGGCGTGTGGGCGAGGTGGTGCGAGAGTGGGACTGGTTTTTGGTAGTGGTCTGGGCGGCCGTCGTTCCTGGTGGGAGCGGCGGCCGTCCATTTTTGTGTGGTGAGACGAGGCTTGCGGGACGGGCGCGGGCGGGGCAGCATGGGGGGATGAAACGAATGATTTGTTCAGCCGTGGTGATGCTAGGGCTTGCGGGTACGATGGCGACGGCGGACGCGCCGAAGTGGGTGAGCCTGTTCAATGGCCGGGATTTATCCGGCTGGACGGTGAAGATTGCGAAGCGGCCGCTGGGCGAGAACTATGCGGAGACGTTCCGGGTGGAGGATGGGATCATCAAAGTGGATTACAGTCGGTACGGGAAGTTTGACGGGCAGTTCGGGCATCTCTTCACGAATCTGGCGTATTCGCATTACATTCTGCGGCTGGAATACCGGTTTACGGGGGAGATGATGAAGGATGCGCCGGGATATGTGAATCTGAACAGCGGGGTGATGCTGCACGCGCAGCCGCCGCAGAGCATGCGGTTCGACCAGGGGTTTCCGAGCAGCCTCGAGATGCAGTTTCTAGCGGATGAAGGGAAGGGGGCGCGGCCGACGGGGAATCTGTGCACGCCGGGAACGCATGTGGAGATGGGCGGGCAGTTGGTGACGAAGCACATTGTGACGTCGAGTGCGCCGACGCTGCCGACGGAGACGTGGGTGAAGGCGGAGGTGGAGGTGCGCGGGCACGACGAGATCATTCACCGGGTGAATGGGGTGGAGGTGCTGCGTTATCAGCATCCGCAGCTGGATCCGCGGAATGACAATGCGCCGGCGACGGATCAGCTTGAGGCGGGCGGGAACCGGCTGCTGGGGTTCGGGCACATTGCGCTGCAGGCGGAGGGACAGCCGGTGTGGTTCCGGAATATCGAGCTGCTGCCGCTGGAGCCGAAGTGATGGCCGCGAACGGGCGTGCCGAGCGGCTTGCACAGCCGGTGGCGCGCGGCATGTTTGGCGGCATGAAACTGACTGCGCTGTTTGTCCGGGTCGTACTGCCGCTGATTCCGCTGAGTGTTAGAGCGGCTGATGAATGGCGCGTGTGGCGGGGGGACAGTGCGATGACTGGCGTGAGTGCGGTGACGTTCAAGTTTCCGCTGAAGCTAGCGTGGAAGTTTGCGGCGGCGCGGCCGGTGAAGGCGACGGCGGTGAGTGATGGGAGCTTTTATTACATCGGGGACGGGAAAGGCGTGTTCCGATCGCTGAAGGCTGCGGATGGGACGGTGGCGTGGGAATTTGCGGCGAAGGATGCGATTGAGGGAAGTGCGCTGCTGGCGGGTGATCTGGTGATTTTCGGGAGCCTTGATGGGAGTGTGTATGCGCTGGAGGCGGCGACCGGGAAGGAGCGGTGGCGGTTTGCGACGGAAGGGGAGGTGCGTTCAGGGCCTAACGTGTGGATGCGCGAGGGCGGGAAGCCGCTGGTGATTGTGGGATCGTACGACAACAAGCTGTATGCGCTGGATGGGGCGACCGGGGCGAAGGTGTGGACGGTGGAGACCGGCAACTATGTGAATGGCAGCGCGAGTCTGACGGATGGGCAGCTGATGTTCGGTGGGTGTGACGGTTACCTGTATTTTGTGAAGCTGGAGGATGGCACGGAG
>CANHUG010000175.1 GCA_947462995.1 Verrucomicrobiales bacterium
GCCGACGGAGCGCTGGAAGTAGTAAGGTCGAACGGTCCCGCCGACGGCTCCGAGGGAGGAGTTGGTGGCCATGGTGACCTCGAAGGCACCGATGTTGGGAGGGACGACGCCGGTTCTGCCGACTTGGGCGGCGACTTCGCCGTTGATGGGGAACATGCAGACGCGAGGGAGGCCTTCGACGGTGAGTTCCGGGGCTTTGCTTTTGTGGGTGAGGAAGAACTGGGAGCGCTGGAGGCGACGGAAGAGTTCCTCGCCTGGGTCGCGGTCCTGGGCGTCGCCGCGGCGGCGGTTGAGGTTCTGGTCTGCCTGGAGGGCTTTGAAGTAGAGTTCTTCGAAGGAGGCGAAGAGGTGGTCAGCCTGGTCGAGTGGGACTGGGCGAGCGTTCTGCATGCGGACCGCGGTGGTGCCGCCGATGGAGCCGCCGAGTTCTGTGATGAATGGGGCGATGTTCCAGATGAGCTGGGCGCGGTTCTGGGGGAGTGGCTGCATGGCGCCGCCGACGGGGATGATGGTGGGGTCCGGGGTGTAGCGGAAGCCTGGGAAGAAGACGGCGCTGAGGTCGACCTGGGCAGGGTGGCCGGGGTAGCGCTGGACCTCGCCGCTGACTGGCTGGCGGGTGGCGTACATGACGTCTTCAGCGGAGTTGGTGCGCGGCGTGTCCCATGGGGAGGGGACGGAGGCTGTATTGACGTTGATTTTGCAGGTTTCGTCATCGGCCCACCATGCGATGCGTCCGACGATTTGGTTTTGGGGGGAGGGGGTGCCTCCGTTGGAGATGGCGCGGAAGCGGTTGCCGTTGAGGACGCCCATGGTGCCGTCGGCGAGGAGGTAGATCCAGCGGACGGGCATGGCGAGTTCGCCGCGTTGCGGGTTGACGCCTGAGGGGGTGGGGCGGTTGCCGATGCCGTTACCGTAGCGGAAGCCCTCGGTGTTTTCGATGAGATCGGAGATCTGGCCGTTGAAGCGGTTGGGGTCGGCGATGGGGTAGAGGAGGCGGAGACGTTTGCGGGTCTGGCTGTTTTCGTCCTGATCGGTGCTGAGGTCCGAGGGGAGGGCTGGGCGGTTGAGATCGACGAATTCGTCTGGTCGGTTGTCCCAGTTTTGGGGGACATCGGCTTCGACACGCCTGAGGAGGAAGTCGCCTTGGTTTGGGGGGATATTGGTGACGACGAGGTCTTCAGCGGAGTAGAGTTTATAGAGGCGGTTGAAGTCCTGGCTGTCTGAGGAGTAGGTGCGGAGGCCGCCTGGCTGAGAGGACCAGATGGTTTTTCTGGCGCCGGTCTGGAGGGTGGTGGCTTCGCGGATCTGGGCGACGACGAAGTTGATGGCGGTGTCCTTGAGGGTGACGGCTTTTTCGATTTCGACGGTACCGACGGCGGAGACCTTCTGGGACTGGGCCATGTTGAAGAAGGAGATCACCAGGACCGTCATGAGGGAGACGATGGCGAGGACGGTGATGATGGCGACGCCGCGTTTCCCGCGGCGGCCGCGGAAGTGGGAGGTGACGAACCGGAGCTTGATCAATTTCGGGAATTTCATAGGATGCGAAGGGTTTCCGTGGATCGAAACCGGGCGGCTGGGAGGAGCCGGCCTGCTACAGAGGTAGCGTTCGATGTTTTACATTGCAAATACATCGTCTGTCGAGAAAAATTTTCTCTTCGGTGGGATGAGGAGAAAAGTTCTTGCTGAAAAGCGGTGTACCTCCTATGTAAATACACAAATTCCGAATAACCCAGAGCCTGCCATGAAGATTTCAGCTGATATCCGCCGCCGTCGAGGGTTTACACTTGCGGAGGTGATGGTGGCGTTGGCGATTGTGTCGACGGTGATGATTGGGTTGCTGGGGATGATACCGATGGCGGTGCGGTCGATTCGGGAGTCTGCGAATCTGGCGATTCAGGGGCGGATAGCGCAGGAGTTGCTGAGCAACATACAGATGGCGAACTGGGCGGACATTGACAATAATTTCCGTGGGCAGGTATTCAAGTTTGACCAGGACGGGTTGCCGTTCATGGGGCGGCCGGAGCAGGGTGGGCAGCCGACGTATGAGGCGCGGATTGTGTTGCCGCAGGAGCAGATCAAGGTTGGGGCCTTGACGTTCAACACGGCGAATTTGAGGCGGGTGCTGATTGACGTGGAGTTTACGCCTGGGGGAGTGAAGGTGCAGAGGAATGCGGACCGGAACACGCGCCGGTTCAACATGTATGTGGCGAACCAGAGCAAGCTGTGAATTGAGAGAGTGGCAGTATCTAACCGAATAATTTCATGAAGACGACCGCTTTTCTACCCATGCGCCGGATGCGGCGAGGCTTCAGCCTGATTGAACTGATGGTATCGACGGCGGTGCTGTCGCTGCTGCTGGTGATGATTTTTCAGATGCTGAACGGGATGCAGTTGTCGTGGAAGCGGACGCGGCAGGTGGTGGGTGAGTTCAAGGATGCGCGGCAGGCGTTTGAAGAAATCACGCGGCGGGTGGGGCAGTCGACGTTGAACTCGTATTTGAGTTATCGGTATGACACGACGACGGTGCAGGGGGTGCAGTTGCGGGTGGGGCGGGAGATTATTCCGCAATCGGAGCTTCATTTTGTGTGTGGTCCGGTGTCGAACCTGGGGATCAACCAGAAGAATTCGCGGCAGGTTGGGCAGCGGTATACGCATGCGGTGTTTTTCCAGGCGCCGTTTGGGTTCTGCATTGATCCAGACGGGCAGCAGCAGACGACGCTGAGGTTTGGGCGGTTCAACAGTGCGATGAATGCGTGGGGTTATTATGTGGAGTTCAACACGGATGAGTTGGACCGTCCGCGGATTCTGACGGATTTGTCGAATGCGCCGAGTCCGCGGCCGAGGTATCGGCTGATGGAGTTCCGGCAGCCGACGGAGTATTTTCAGGCGTACAAGCTTGGGTTGCGGGATTTGCCGAACAGCAGTTCGCGGACGCAGTTGTACCGGTGGTTTACGGAGGGGTTGTATTCTGTGAATTCGGAGTGGAACACGCAGGTGCAGCCGTCTGGGACGAAGGGATTTTTCCGGACGACGCGGGTGGTGTCTGACAATATCATTGCGATGATTCTGCGGCCGCGGGCGGCGAACCAGATGCAGCAGGGTGGGGGTGGAGGGAATGCGGCTCCGATTGCGCCGGACTATCATTTTGATACGCGGCGGTTTCAGTGGGAAGGCGGGGTGGCATCGCAGCAGTCGAGGCACATTTTGCCGCCGATTCTGGACATTACGTTTGTGGCGGTGGATGAGAATTCGTTCCTGCAGTTTGCGGCGCGTCAGAACATCCGGAGTGCGGAGGATGATCCGGTGCTGGTGAATGAGAGTTATTTCCGTCAGTTTTCGCAGTTCAATCAGGACCTGCAGAATCTGGAGAAGGACTTGCAGAGGCAGAAGCTTGATTACCGTATTTTCACGACATCGATCCGACTGCGGGAGAGCCGCTGGCAGGAGAATTCGATCAAGTGAGCCATCATTAACCCAACTGACGATATGAAACGGAAAATGAATCGGGGCAGGGCAGGTGGTTTTACGCTGGTGGAAGTGCTGGTGGTGCTGGCGTTGATCAGCCTGCTGATGTTTTTCACGGTGCCTGGGTTGAAGGACGTGTTGAAGGGGTCGAAGCTGACGCAGGCGTCGGATCAGATTTTCCAGGACATGTCGATTGCGAGGCAGACGGCGATTAAAGAGAACGTGGCGGTGGAGGTGCGGTTTTACAAGTATCCTAACCCTGATTCGATTTCGAGCACGCAGGGGGAGCCGATCACGTATTCTGCGTATCAGATTTTCCGGCTGAAGCAGGATGCGGAGCGGCCGACGCAGTATGCTGCGCCGCGGATTGCGATTCCTGTGATGCCTCAGATCCGGAAGATACCGGGCGGGGTGGCATTGGTGGACAGTGCGAAGTGGTCGCCATTGTTGAAGAACACCTTCATGATGCAGAAGCAGGAGAATGTGATGGGGTTGGTGGTTGGGCAGCGGGACACGCCAGCGGACTATGTGTCGTTCATTATTGGGCCGGATGGGGAGACGAGTCTGGACAAGAGCGGTGCGCAGCAGTGGTTTATTACCTTGGTGCAGGAGGAGGAGTTGCGGCGGGCGTCGTCGAATCCTGAGAATCTGCAGCCGAATGATTTCATCATGATGCAGATGGATCCGTTTACGGCGAACATGCGGCTGTATTCGCCGAACTGATGGGAGGATGGGGAGGGCGGCAAAGGAGGGTGGTGGTGGAGAGCGGAGGGAATTTGTTGGGGGTGGGGAGCGAGACGGTTGCGTCGGGGGATAGTGTGGCTGACGTTGATGGATTGGACGAATGACAACATCTGCGCGCACAGTGATCCGGGCTGCGGCTGCCTCAGCGGGGCTGCATGGGCTGGTTGTGTTGCTGGTGGCGTGGTTTCTGGCGGTGTTGCCGTCGATTGAGCGGATGTTGCCGGAGGTGGTGCGTGAGGAGGTGAAGGAGGAGGAGCCTGTGAAGGAGGAGACCGTGGAGGAGGTGGCGATTGAGTTGGTGCCTGTGGAGGAGGAGGAGGAGAAGCGTGAGGAGGAGAAGGTGAAGGTGGAGGAGGAGAAGCGAGGGGCGGTGGCGGCGAAGAAGCAGTTTGTGCTGCCGAACGGGGCGGTGGCGGAGCGGGATCCGTCGAGGAAGAATCCTGCATTTATTTCGAGTCAGAACATGAGGGCGGCGTCGACTGCGGAGGCGGATCCTGATGGGGATCCGAACCGGATCAGCCAGGAGGGGTATGATTTGCCGATGCTTTCGTTGAATGTGGTGGATTTCAAAGATGGGGTAGAGGACAGCACGTCGGAGATGGAGGCGCGGGCGTCGGAGACGGCGGTGGAGGCGGTGCCGCCGGATCAGGTGGTGGAGAAGACGCCTGCGGATGTGATTGCGGACCGGCCGCCGGAGGTACAGCGGCCTGTGGCGATGCAGCCGGTGGAGGCGGCGGGGGTGGCGCGGGCGGAGGTGAAGGAGGAGGAGCGGACGAATAATCCTGCGGCGCCGATGCCGGAGCGGCGGGAGGAGGTGAAGGTGGCGGAGGTGAAGGAGCGGCCGCCGGAGCCGAGGTTGAAGGAATTGACGCCTGAGGAGCGGCCGCCGGGGCCGAAGGTGAAGCCGAAGACGGCTAAGCCAGCGGCGTTGCCGGTGCCGAAGCCGCGTGATCCGTTGAATCTGAGTGGGAAGCCGCGGGTGGAGGAAGTGCGGACGAAGTCGCGGGGGGGAGTGACGGAGCGGGGGGATCAGGGGTCAGTGGATGCGGAGGCGACGCCTGAGGGACGGTATGCGAAAGTGATTCATGAGCGTGTGGGGTTGGTGTGGAACCGGAAGATGAGTACGATTCGGGGATTGACTGGGGTGGGGACGGTGGAGGTGGAGTTTGAAATTGATCCGGAGGGGAGGATCAGCGGCGTGCAGCTGGTTGATCCTGGGAAGGCGAATCCGATTCTTGAGGATGTGTGTTTGAGTGCGATCATGGCGGCGAAATTGCCGCCGCCGCCGCAGGAGCTGATTGAGGAGATGAGGGAACCGCTGACTGGCGGGAAGATGCGGAGGCGATTTACATTTCACCGACTTTGACCCCCTGATGACATGCTGATTGCTGCTGGATTTGCCGAGAGTTTTGGAACTGCGCTGGGAGGCGTGTGGCATTTTATTGTGACTGGGGGATGGGCGATGGCTCCGATTCTGGTGTGTTCGTTCATCATGCTGGCGGTGATCAGCTGGAAGGTGGCGGATCTTGGGGAGGAGCGGATTCAGCCTGGGTTGCTGAAGCGGCAGCTGGAGGAAGTGGCGGGGCGGCCGTCGGCGGTGAGTTTCAAGGCATTGCAGCAGACGATGGCGCATGATGATTCGGTGCTGGCGAAGATCTGCCAGGCGGCGTTTGCGACGACGCATACGAGTCATGCGTCGGCGTTGCGGGCTGCGGAGTCGGCTGGGCGGGAGGAAGTGAGCGGGATGGAGCGAGGGATAGGGGTATTGGAGCTGGTGTTTACGGTGTCGCCGATGCTTGGGTTGATTGGGACGGTGAGCGGGCTGGTGCGGATTTTCGGGAATTTCGGGGGAGTTGGGCGCGGGGCGGATCAGGCGGCGCAGATAGCGGCGGGGATATCGGAGGCGATGAATGCGACGATTGCGGGGTTGGCGGTGGCGGTGCCGGCGGTGATTGCGCAGTTCTGGTTCAGCCGGAAGGTGGAGCGGGCGGCGCTGCGGATGGGGACGATAGTGAATCGTGCGCTGGATGCGGTGTGGAGGGATGAACCAACAGCCTGATGACGCGATGAATTTTCATGTGAAAAGACGCCGGAGTCCGGCGCTGCAGATCATCAACATGATCGACATTCTGATCATTCTGCTGATGTTTCTGGTGGTGAGCACCTCGTTCAAGGAATCGCGGTCGGTGTTGAACGTGTCGGTGCCGGTGAGTGATTCGATGGCATTGGGGACGGACAGTGAGAAGCGATTGGGGATTGTGCTGACGAAGGAGGGGAAGGTGTTTGTTGATGAGGCGGAGGTGGCGGTGGATGGGTTGGGGGCGGCGCTGGCTGGGTTGCGGGCGGCGCGGCCGGAGGCGCGGTTGGATTTGAGGATTGATGAGAACGTGCCGTTTGGGACGATCATCAAAGTGTGGGATGGGCTGACGAAGGCTGGGTACAAGGTTGGGGAGGTGCCGGCGAGGGTATTGCGGGCGAAGGCGGCGGGTGCGGGAGCGCCATGAAATAATGCAATTCCCGCTTTTCCGGTGGCGGCATGCGGGCAGGGAGGAAGGGAACCTGAAACTTTATACTGACCATGGTGCGCGAAATAGTACTTTTTGGTGACCCTGTGCTGCGCGAGAAGTGCCGGAGAGTCACGGAGGTGACGGCCGAGCTGGAGGCGCTGGCTGCGGACATGGTGGAGACGATGGAGGAGGCGGACGGGGTGGGGCTGGCTGCGCCGCAGATTGGTGAGGACATGCAGCTGGCGGTGATTGATGTGACGGATGCGGAGGAGCCGCTGACGTTTTTGAAGGTGGACGGGAAGGATGCGGTGCTGGCGGACTGGATGCCGCTGAAGTTCATCAATCCGGAGCTGAGTTTTCCGGTGAAGGGGAAGGCGAGCATGAACGAGGGGTGCCTGAGTTTTCCGGAGGTGAGGGCGCAGATCAGCCGGCCGGATGTGGTGCGGGCGAAGCTGACGCTGCTGGACGGGCGGACGATTGAGATGGAGACGGATGGGTTGCTGTCGCGGGCGATTCAGCATGAGACGGATCACTTGAACGGAGTACTGTTCATCGACCGTGCGAGTCCTGCGGTGAAGCTGACGCTGAAGCGGAAGATTCAGAGGATGCGGGATGAATTCGGCATTTGAGCACTATGGGACTGAGCTTGTTTGACACGATGACGCGGGTGCCGGTGGAGCTGGTGCCGATGGACGGGCGTGAGTTCCGGTTTTACTGCTGCGGGCCGACGGTGTACGGGCCGGCGCACATTGGGAATTTCCGGACATTTGTGCTGCAGGACGTGTTCCGGCGGGTGCTGGAGCTGGGCGGGTTGAAGGTGAAGCATGTGAGGAACCTGACGGATGTGGATGACAAGACGATCCGGGTGTCGCAGGAGGTGGGGAAGAGCCTGACGGAGTTCACGGCCGGGTGGACGGAGAAGTTCCATGCGGATTGCCGGGCGCTGCA
>CANHUG010000176.1 GCA_947462995.1 Verrucomicrobiales bacterium
CTTCTACATCCTCGTCGCCTACATGCGCCGGAATGTCGGATCCCTCGAGGCCGGCGTCAAGTACCTCATCCTCGGCGCACTCTCCACAGGCTTCCTCGTCTACGGCTTTACATGGCTCTACGGCGTAACCGGCCAGGTCACCCTCGCAGGCATCGCCAACGCCCTCCCCTCAGCCCCCAAGGCACCCGCTCTCTTCGCCTTCGCACTCATCCTCGTCGCCCTCTCCTTCAAGGTCGCCGCCGTACCCTTCCACCTCTGGGTCCCCGATGTCTACCAAGGCGCTCCGACCCCGGTCACCGCTTTCCTCTCCGTCGGCTCCAAAGCCGCAGGCTTCGCTGTCGCCGGCCGGCTCCTCGAGCCCTTCCTCGCCGCCGACCAACTCCGCGGAACCACCACCGCCCTCCTCATGGCCGTCGCCGCCGCCACGCTCGTGCTCGGTAACCTCGCCGCCATCCCCCAGTCCAATTTCAAACGGCTCCTCGGCTACTCCTCCATCGCCCACGCCGGATTCCTCCTCCTCGCCCTCGGTGCCAACACCGCAGTCGGCAGTCTCTCCCCGCGCATGATCGTCGCCTACTACCTCGCAGGCTACCTCTTCATGAGCCTCACCGCCTTCGCCGTCCTCGTCGTCATCAACCGCACCGACAGCGCCGACGACTTCAAGGCCTTCAACGGGCTCCACCAGCGTTCCCCTTTCCTCGCCTTCGCCATCACCGTCGCCGCCGCCTCCCTCGCAGGTGTCCCCCTCACCGCCGGCTTCACCGGCAAATTCCTCGCCTTCAGCGCAGCCGCCGGTGCCCACCAGTGGGCCCTCCTCGCCATCGCCGCCGCCGCCGCCAGCGCAGGTTTCTACTACTACTTCAAGGTCCTCCGCCACGTCTTCTGGAACCGCCCAGCTGAAGGTGCCGCACCCATCACCGTGCCGCCACTCACCCGTCTCCTCGTCGTCGCACTCATCACCGGCACCTTCGCAGCTGGCATCTTCTTCCAGCCGTTCGTCAATCTGCTCCGCTGAGATCGCTCCCGCCGCGGCCACCGCTCGCCGCCCGCCAGCCATGAACGCGCCAGCCGATCCCTCCACTCAGGAATCCGCTCTCGCCGCCCACTGGCGCTTCATACCAGATCCCCACGAGCGTCTCGCCCTCGCCACCCAGGCCGCCGCCGGCCCCGGGCTCCCCTCCGAACTCAAATCCGACAACGCCCTCGTCCCCGGCTGCGTCTCAAGGGTCTGGCTCCACGCCAACTCCCTCAACGGCTCGCTCACCCTCTCATGGGACGCTGACTCGGCCATCGTCCGCGGCCTCGCCGGCCTCGTCTGCGCCGTCTACCAGAACGCCTCCCCAGCCGCCGCCGCCGCCCACCAATCCTCCATCATCGCAGGCCTCGGCTTCGACCGCATGATCTCTCCCACAAGGCTCAACGGCATGGCCGCTCTCGCCTCCCGCATCCGCGAACTCGCCGCCGCCCTCCCCTGATCCCACGCCCCATGTGGTGCGACGCCCACAACCACCTCCACGATAGCAGACTCGACCCTTGGCGCGATGACCTCCTCCGCCAGTTTCCCGCCACCGGCATCTCCGCCGCCGTCGTCAATGGCACCCACCCGAATGACTGGTCCCGCGTCGCTTCCCTCTGCCGCCAGCACCCCGCCCTCCTCCCAGCCTTCGGTATCCACCCATGGCAGGCCCCTCATCGTCCTCCAGATTGGGAATCCACCCTCGAATCCCTCCTCCTCCAACACCCCCAGGCTTCCATCGGCGAAATCGGCCTCGACGCATGGATTGAAGGCCACAACCTCGCCGACCAATCCGATCTCCTCCTCGCCCAGATCCGGCTCGCCTCAAAACTAAACCGCCCCGTCACCATCCACTGCGTCCGCGCATGGGAACCTCTCCGCCAGTTCCTCCTCCGCCACCCCATGCCCCCTCGTGGCTTCCTCCTCCACGCCTTCTCCGGACCCCCCGCCCTCATCCCTTTCTTCGTCGCCCGCGGCGCCCGCTTCTCCTTCTCCCCCTACTTCCTCCACCCTCGCAAAGCCCCCGCCCGTCTCGCCTTCCAATCCATCCCCCTCGACCGCATCCTCATCGAAACCGACGCCCCCGACCTCCCTCCTCCCGCAGACTTCGGCCCCTTCCTCCTCCCCGGCGGCTTCCACGACCCCCGCTCCCTCCCAGCCGTCGCCACCGTCCTCGCCGCCGACCTCGGCCTCTCCCCGCAATCCCTCGCCTCCATCACCACCACCAATTTTCAGCAACTCTTCACACCCTGATCCTCAGCCTCCAGCAAATTGGAAAATCGAGCGGGAAGTTCCCTTGCATTGCCGCGCCCCCCCGCTCTCTTGACAAACCCCTCTTTCCCGTGCCCAGCACATGAAATTCGCTATCTTCGGAGACATCCATGCGAACCTCGAGGCCTTCGATGCCGTCATGGAAGATGCGAAGGCCCTCGGGGCTGACCAGTTCGTCTGCATCGGCGACGTCGTCGGCTACAACGCCAACCCCCACGAGTGCGTCGCTCGTCTCCAGGAACTCGGCTGCCCGGTAGTCAAAGGCAATCACGACGAGGAAGCCAGCGCCACCACCGAAATCGTCGGCCTCAACCCCCTCGCCCACGCCGCCCTCGAATGGACCCGGCGCCAGCTCACCCAGGAAGACAAACACTGGCTCCGCAACCTCCGCATGGTCCGCCAGGTCCGCGACTTCACCATCGTCCACGCCACCCTCGATACCCCCACCAGCTGGGCCTACGTCATGAACCGCTTCGACGCCATGGCGAGCTTCAGCTACCAGTTCACTCCCGTCTGCTTCTTCGGCCACACCCACACCCCCCGCTTCTACGTCAAAGCCCTCAGCGTCTCCCTCGATAGCTCGGAATCCCTCCGCATCGATGCCGGCCGCAAATACTTCGTCAATGTCGGTAGCGTCGGCCAACCCAGAGACGGCGACTGGCGCAGCGCCTACGCCCTCTACGACCACGATAATCAGCAGATCACCATCCGCCGCGTCCCCTACGACATCGAAACCGCTCAACGCAAAATCCGCGCCGCCGGCCTCCCGGACCAGCTTGCAGAACGCCTCGCGCTCGGCAAGTAACCCCTCATGATCACCTTCCTGCGCGGCCACCTCGCGGAAAGCCTCCCAGACCGCGTCACCATCGACGTCGCCGGCGTCGGCTACGAGGTCTTCATCCCCGTCAGTACCTACGACAAGCTCCCTGCCTCAGGCCAGCCCGTCAAACTCCTCGTCCACTTCCACGTCCGCGAACAGGAACAAACCCTCTACGGCTTCGCCACCGACGACGAACGCGATCTCTTCCGCCTCCTCATGCAGCGCGTCACCGGCGTCGGCCCCAAAATGGGCCTCGCCATCCTCAGCGGCATGAGCGTCGCCGACTTCAAAAGCAACGTCGTCCGCAGCGACGCCGCCGCACTCTCCAAAATCAGCGGGGTCGGCAAAAAAACCGCCGAACGCATCATCCTCGAACTCAAAGACAAGGTCGGCGTCACCGCCGCATGGAAAGACTCCGCCACCCCGGCCCAGCCCGTCTCCTCCCGCGACTCCGCCGCCAACGACGTCATGCTCGCCCTCATCAATCTCGGCTACAAACAACCCGAAGCCCAGAAAGCCCTCAAACGGGTCCTCGACTCCCACCCCACAGAAGACCCAGACCAGGGCACGCTCCTCCGCTCCGCGCTCCGCCTCCTCAGTCAGTCCTGATCCGCCCCCAAATGCCCATCTCCCCAGCAGCTCTCGACGCCGCCAGACCCCACGGCGGCCTCTTCGCCGCCAAAGACTGGCTCTCCTCCCCGGAACCATTCCCCATCCCCGCCTCCCTCGCCGACCAACTCCAGAAACTCGGCCATCGGCTCCAGCGCTTCCTGACCGCCTGCGACAGTCTCTACCACCGCAGCCGCTCCGGCCGTCTCCCCCCATGGATCGCCGCCCTCGCCGACGCCGGTAAACCTCCCGAGCTCCTCGACGCCGCTCGTCTCCCCGCCTTCCGCCAGCAACTCCCATCCGTCATCCGTCCGGATCTCCTCCTCACCGACGACGGCTTCCGCCTCACCGAAATCGACAGCGTCCCCGGCGGCATCGGCCTCACCGCATGGCTCAACCAAACCTACGCCAGCCTCCTCCCATCCGCTAACATCGCCGGCGGCCCCGACGGCATGCACCGCGGCTTCCGCTCGCTCTTCCCTAACGGCGCAGACATCGCCGTCTCCGCCGAATCCTCAGACTACCGCCCCGAAATGGACTGGCTCGCCAGCCAGCTCGGCCCCGATTTCTCCGTCGTCCCCGCAGAATCCGCCCAACCCCGCGGCCGCGACCTCTACCGCTTCTTCGAACTCTTCGACCTCCCCTCCATCACCCATTGGCAGCAGTGGCTCGACGCCGCCGCCGCCGGCCAACTCCGCATCTCCGCGCCACCCAAACCATGGCTCGAAGAAAAACTCTGGCTCGCCCTCTTCTGGAGCCGCCCGCTCCGCGAGCTCTGGCGTCAGGAACTCCGCGACAATAACCGCGACGCCCTCGCTCGTCTCATCCCCTTCGGCTGGGTCGTCGATCCCGCTCCCCTCCCGCCCCACGCCGTCCTCCCTAACCTCGACGCCTCCTCATGGCTCGACGTCGCCTCCTTCTCCCAGAAACAACGCCGCCTCGTTCTCAAACTCAGCGGCTTCTCCGAACTCGCATGGGGCAGCCGCTCCGTCGTCATCGGCCACGACGTCAGTCAGGACGAATGGTCCCATTCCCTCGCCACCGCCACCGCCCAGTTCCCGGACCACCCATGGATCATCCAGGAATTCGCCCCCGCCTCCATCGTCGAACACCCGTTCTTCGAACCAGGCACCGGCAACATCCGCACCATGCGCGGCCGCGTCCGTCTCTGCCCCTACTACTTCGCACCCCCGGACGGCCCAGTCTCCCTCGGCGGCATCCTCGCCACCATCGTCCCCGCTGACAAAAAAATCATCCACGGCATGAAGGACGGTATCCTCGTCCCCTGCCAGTTCGTCTGAACCCTCAGAACTCCCCGCGGAACACACACCGCGCCGTCGGCGTCTCGTGCAGCACAATCTCGCACAACCCCGGCAGATCCACCTCCAGCTTCCGCCACAACCACGCACACATATTCTCAATCGTCGGCACCTCCAGCCCCGGAATGTCATTCACATAACTGTGATCCAGTTGCACCAGCAACGGCTGCATCGCCCGCGAAATCCGCGAGTGATCATACACCCACCCGATCGCCGGATCCACCTCGCCCTCCACCGTGATCTCCACACGGAAACTATGCCCGTGCATCATCCGGCACTTATGCCCCTCAGGCAGCGTCGGCAGGGTCTGCGCCGCCTCAAACGTGAACTCTTTGATAATCCGTGCACGCATAATCAGTTAATCACCCGACGTTCACTACCCGACCATCCCGCTGCGACTCAAGGGCCGCCGCAAACACCCGGTGCGAAGCCACCGCTTCCTCCGGCGTCACACAACCAAACCGCTCGCCCAGCAATCCCTCGCGCTCCATCAGGTACGCCGCCCACATCTGCTGCATGATGTCAGGAAAACCGGGCTCGAAAATCCCGCCCGTAATCGCCGGAAACGCCATGTCAAATCCAAGCGACACCGTCTCCCACACCTGCTCCCCGCCCTTCCTCCGGAACGTTTTCAAGGTCTTCGGCTCCGCCGTCGAATAAGACATCCCACCCTCCGTCCCTAGCACCTCAATAAACCACGAATTCGTCGCCCCGGGAGCCATCCGCTTCATCTCCAGCCGCATCGGCACATCCTCACCTCCAGCCTCCACCCACGTGTGCAGCATCGCATTATCCCACGTGTCGCACTCCGCCATCCCGCCCTTCCCGTCCGGCCGCTCCGCATACCCCTTCTGCAACTGCGCATACACCGTCCGCGGCACCCACCCTAACCTCAATGGCACATGCAGGGTGTGCATCCCCAGATCCCCCAGCACCCCCACTTCACCACAGATCCCACTGAACCGCTTCCAGTTCGCCACCTTCGTCGGGTCCAGATCACTCGAATGATGAAACCCGCTCCGGATCTCCAGCAACCGCCCCATCCCGCCCGCACCCACCGCCTTGAACACACGCTGCGCCCCCGGAAAATACGGAAACTCGGAACTGCACCGCACAAACGCCCCGCTCTTCAACCCAGCCTCGAAAATCGCCTCCGCCGCCGCCAGATTGATCCCGAACGGCTTCTCCGCAAACAAATCCTTACCCGCCGCCAGCACGTCGCAATACACCCGCTCATGCAGATGGTGCGGCACCGCCACGTACACCACGTCCACCCCCGGCGACCGCAGCATCTCATGATAGTCCGTCGTCGTCAGCACCACCCCAGGCAACGCCCGGAACCACTCCAGCACCGCCGGATTCACATCCGCCACCGCCGTCAGCACCGGCTGCACCGGCAAATCCTTCAATGCACACCACCGCGCAAACGCACTCGCCATCTCCCGGCCCATCAGGCCGCCGCCAATAATCCCGATCCTCACTGTTTTCATGTCCGTCTTCTGATATCAGTTAGTCGTCACCCCGATCACTTTCCCTTCGGCTTCACCGCAGGCTTCACCGCCGGAGCCGCCGCCGCAGGCTTCGCCGCCGCCGCTGCAGGCTCGGCCTTCTCAGCCACCGCCTGCCCTTTCCCGTCCAGCGTCGTGATCTTCGGCATCTGCTCGTTCAACCCCACCAGCCAGCGGTTCCCCGTCTTGATCAGCGAAATCAATTCCAGATTCTCAATCCGCACTTTGTCGTTCGCATGCTTCGTCCGCACCAGAATGTGCACATGCGTCGGATCCTCCTCCGCAATGCTCAGAATGTTCAACTGCAGGCTCTTCTTCACCCGCTCCAGCGCCGCCTCGTCAATCTGCATCCGGTCCTGCAGCCCTTTGTGATAGGCCGTGTAGAAATCCCTCGGCGTCAGCGCCACCAGATCCTCCATCGTCGACGTCCCCACACGACGGAACATCATCTCCTCCTCATCCATCGTCTGCGCCCGCTTGATCCGCTCCATGTAATCCTTCTGCAAGGACTCCAGCGACTTCGGCTCCACCAGATCCGCACTCTTGTTCCACTCGCGCTGCAGCACGAAATTCAGATAGTCACGCACCACCGCCGCAGCTGGATGCGCGGCATTCGCAGGCGCTGCCGCCTCCTGCGCAGATACAGGCACCGTCATCACAATGGCGGCGACGGCGGGAACAAAACGGAAAAGGTCTCGGGAATTCATTGCTGCTTTCCTCCCCATGACACACGCCGCACGCATGACCAGCGGAGAGTTGCCCGCGTCCGCCATTCCTCCCTCATCCACGCACCAGCACCCGCGGCACTTCCACCACCCCTCCGTCCGCCACCGCATACACCCGGTCGCCATCCACCACCCGCACCGCCGCTCCACCAGTAAACGTCCCGAACCCCGGCAGCACCAGCACACGCTGCCGCACCCAGAAGCACGGAACCGCAGGCCCCGCCCCCATCCGCCCCCGCCCCTTCAACCGCAGCACCGGATGCACATGCCCAGCCACCGCATACCCCTCCCCAACCGCCTCCTCCGGGTCATGCACAAACGTCAGCCCGCCTTCCGTCCAGTCCCGCGCACTCACCGCAAACCCCAGATCCCCCGGCGGCATC
>CANHUG010000177.1 GCA_947462995.1 Verrucomicrobiales bacterium
GCGGTTTATCGACAGCCATCCGGCGTTGCTGAAGTTCACGGCGCGGCAGGACCGTGCGACGCGACTGCTAGGGTATCTGGCGGATGTGATGGTGAATGGGAATCCGTTTGCGAAGGGTCACCAGCCTGGGCGGGTGTTGCCGGCTGCGCCGGTGCCGCGGGCGTGTCCGCCGGATGTGCGGGGGATTTCGTGTGTGGTGCCGCCGGGGACGAAGCAACTGCTGGAGGAGATGGGACCGGATAAGTTCTGTGGTGAGTGGGTGGCGAAGCAGAAGCGGTTGCTGATTACGGACACGACGATGCGGGATGCGCATCAATCGCTGCTGGCGACGCGGATGAGGTCGTTTGACATGCTGGCGGTGGCGGATGCGGTGGCGCGGCGGACGCCGGATCTGTTCAGTCTGGAGATGTGGGGCGGGGCGACGTTTGATGTGACGATGCGGTTTCTGCGGGAGGATCCGTGGGAGCGGTTGCGGATGATCCGGGCGAAGGTGCCGAATATTCTGCTGCAGATGCTGTTCCGCGGGAGCAACGCGGTGGGATACAGTAATTATCCTGACAATGTGGTGAAGGGGTTTGTGAAGCATTCGGCGGAGGCCGGGATGGATATCTTCCGGATTTTCGACAGTTTGAATTATCTGCCGAATCTGAAGGCGGCGATGGATGCGGTGCGGACGCAGACGAAGAGCATCTGCGAGGGGACGATCTGTTATACGGGGGATATTCTTGATCCGAAGCGGGACAAGTATGATCTGGCGTATTATGTGCGGCTGGCGAAGGAGCTGGAGAAGATGGGGGCGCATATCCTGTGTATCAAGGACATGGCTGGGTTGTGCCGGCCGTTTGCGGCGCGGAAGCTGGTGAAGGCGCTGAAGGAGGAGATCGGGATTCCGATTCATTTCCACACGCATGACACGAGCGGGTTGAATGCGGCGAGCATCATCGAGGCGGCGAGTGCCGGGGTGGATATTGCGGATGCGGCGATTTCGAGTTTGTCAGGCGGAACGAGTCAGCCGAATCTGAACAGCGTGGTGGCGGCGTTGCAGCATACCCCGCGGGACACCCGGCTGGATCCGGAAGCACTGCAGGAGTTCAGTGATTACTGGGCGGCGGTGCGGGCGTTCTACAAGCCGTTCGACACGAGCGAGCCGTACGGTACGGCGGAGGTTTACCTGCACGAGATGCCGGGCGGTCAGTATACGAACCTGAAGGAACAGGCGTCGGGGATGGGGATGGGGAACCGGTGGCCGGAGATTGCGCGGGCGTATGCCGAGGTGAACCAGTTGTGCGGGGACATTGTGAAAGTGACGCCGTCGTCGAAGGTGGTGGGTGATCTGGCGATTGAGTGTGTGGCGCGCGGTGTGAAGCCTGCGGACATTTTCAATCTGAAGGCTGCGAAGTGGAGCAAGGATGTGACGGGGATGTTTGCGGGGTGGTTAGGCGAGCCGTTTTACGGGATGGAGAAGGCGAAGGCTGCGGATTCGCGGCGGAAGTGGGATGCGCTGGCGGATGCGATTGTGGGCAAGGATGGTGTCAGGATCAAAGGGCGGCCGGGGTTGCATGCGGCGAAGATCGAGCTGGATGCGGTGCGGGCGGAACTGGAGGCGAAGCTGGGTGCGCCGCCTGCGGAGGACGACGTGTGGAGTTATCTGATGTATCCGGATGTGTTTCTGAAGTTTGCGGACTTCCGGAAGACGTACGGGAAGGTGAGTGCGCTGCCGACGCCGGCGTATTACTATGGATTGCAGGAGAAGGAGGAGATTTCGGTGCAACTGGAGGAAGGGAAGACCTTGTTTGTGAGGTTGCTGAATCTGACGGAACCGGATGCGGCGGGTCAGCGGACGGCGATTTTTGAATTGAACGGGTATCCGCGGCACATTCAGGTGGTGGATCGCGTGCTGGCGAAGGATGCGGTGCAGCGTGCGAAGGCGGATCCTGCGAATCCGACGCAGGTGGGAGCGCCGATGCCGGGGATGGTGTCGAGCATCGCGGTGACGGTGGGGCACAAGGTGAAGGAGGGCGAGACCCTGCTGACGCTGGAGGCGATGAAGATGTTCGCGGCGGTGGCGGCTCCGGCGGCCGGGACGGTGGAGGAGATCCTTGTGAAGGTCGGGGAGAGTGTGGAGAGCAAGGATCTGCTGGTGCGGCTGGCGAAGTGAGGGGGGGCTGCGGGGCGGGATGGGAGCGGGGCGTCACTTGGCGGTGGCGGGGTGGTGCCGTGCCCAGAGCTGTGCTCTGGGCTGATATTCGGTGTCCGGTAGGGACACGTGCCGCAACTTCCTAAGGGCAATCAGGTTATAGCAGATGGTGGCTTGGAGATGTCTTCTATGCCGTCGGGAGGCCTAGGGCGGTGAGATTCTCGTGAGGAGAGAGCCGATTGCGGGGTGTAGCGAGGCGGCTTGTGGCCGATCAAAGTGAGGCGGCGAAGGATTCGAGGGAATCGGCGACGATGGCGGCGCGGTGGAGGGCGCGGAGTTTTTCGGGATCGGCGATGGCTTCGAGGGAGTCGCGAAGGCCGTCGGGGATGGGGCCGAAACGGAGGTCGAGGGCTTCGAGGACGGATTGGCGGCGAGAATGCGTGCGCTCTTCCATGCGGCCTTTGAGTTCGCCGGTCTTGATGCCTTCTTGGCGAAGTTTCTGGGCGAGGGTCATGGCGGCGGTGCGGTGGGGTTCGGAACCGATGGATTTGATTTTATGGAAGAGGGCGTCATTGTCAACGGAGTCGCGGCTGTACATGTAGCTGACGGCCAGATGGAAAGTGTCGAGGACGACCATGCGGAGGAGTTCGTCGTCCCAGATAGGGTCGCTGAGGAGCTCGCCGGAGCGTTCGGCTTTGAGGAGTCGGAGGACGAAGACGCCGTCTGGGGTGCTGCGGATGGCATCGAAGGGGAGGGCGGCGAGCTGGATGAGTTCGTAGAGGAAGTCTGGCAGGTAGCGGCGCATGGGGTCCTCGGGCCCGGTGAAGCTGAAGAGCGAGGAGAAGCTGGGATCGACGTTCCAGACGGTGCCGTTTTGCGCGACGACGATGGAGACGATTTGAGGATAGGGAGGGCGGTTGTCGGGGATTTGTTCCCAGCGGTGCCAGATGCCGACCTTGTAGCGGAGGAGGCGCATGGGGAGGCGGGGATCGCGGGTGGATTGGTGTTCAAAGAGGACGTAGATGCCGATGTCGCGGCCGTCGGCTTTGGCGGAGAAGAGGAGGTCGGATTCGGCGAGGCGGAGGTCTGGGTCGATGAAGGAGCCGGGCTCGAGTTTGAGGGTGTTCCAGTCGATGCGTGCGGCGACTTCCGGGGGGAGTCGGTCGATGAGGAAGGCGGCGGCTGCGGCAGGATTGGAGAGGCCGGCGCGGAAGAGACGGTCGTGGGCGTGGAAGGGGTCCTCGTCGGGCATGCGGGTGCGAGGAGGATATGGGGGAGGGATGCGGTGGCAAGTTAAAATGCGTAGAAACAGCAAATGCGGGTGAAGGTAAATTGGCAGGGGAATGCGGGTAGGGAGAGGAATAGGCAGGGGAATGGGTGGCAAGGGAATGCAGGGAAGGAGAGGGGGTGAGGTTGCGGGTGACAAGGTGGGGGCGAGTGGGCATGGTGCAGGTATGCGCTGGGTACTGTTGCTGTTTGGGGTGCTTGCTGCCGTGATGGGTGGTAAGGCGAGGATTGATTGCAGTGCTGGTCCGGGCGGGGCGTGGCCGATTGGAGGGAATGGGCTGGGCGAGCGGGTGCTGACGGCGGAGGCGGAGATGCGGCTTGAGCCGGGAGCCGGGCAGCTGGCGGCGGGCGAGGCGCTGGTGGCATGGCGCGGGGAACCGGTGGTCGAGCTGGCGAATCTGCCTGAGGCGGCATGGGGACATGGAACCTGGAGGCGGATAATCCGGGAAGCCCCGGCAAGCTCCGATCTGCAAATCGTATCGAGTGAGTTATGACTACGGAAGAGGCATCTGATTTAGTGGAGACGGTTGGCAATGTTCCACCAAAGTCGTTGAATGGAGCAAAACTTGGGACTGCGCTGCTCACCGTTGCCGAGAATTGGCGCGTCACAAAAATGGGGTTATCGATGGCTGGCGTGGACGGTGCTCCCGATTGGCTCGGATTCGAGACCGCTCTTTGGAAACTGAGCGAGCGCCTGCGTCTTGCTGTTTCGGCGCGTAAGGACTGGCGTTCAGGGAGCGAAGTAATGCAGGCAGTGCTCCAGCTGTGTCGGAACCCAAGCTACGCGAAAGGCCGTCAGAACTTTGTGTTATTGCTCGGCGATTTCGGAGGGGCGGGCGAGGCTGCTGCACTTGGCGATCTGTTGACAGACTCCGACGTTCAAGGGCACGCCATCAAGGCACTTTGCAAACTGCGTGATAATCGTTTCCGCAGCGTCGTTGAGAAAGTCATGCCATCACTGCAAGGATGGAGCAAATCAGCGGCAAAGAAATATCTTGCCGTACTGCCACCTCCCGATTCGCCGTCGTAGGCTCCGCGTGGCTGAGTTGGCAGGTAGGGCCTTGGCGGTGGGTGGTTCGGAATGCTGGGTTTGACTCAGGCTGCGAATCATGGGTGCAGGGAGCCTGTGGATGGTAGATCTTATTCCGGTCGGCTGGCTTGGTGGGTTCCTCGCTGAGGCGAGGGCGGGGAGGTTGGCGGTTGCGAATTTCGGCTTTCGTTCGGGCGATGACCGGGTACATGGAGAGGGCATGGATGGGCGCATCACGATTGAACTTGGAAAGCGGGGTGGCCAACCCTGTGTACGCGGCATGCGGATCGCGGTGGCGGACGTGCTGGAGTATCTTTCTCATGGGGCGAGCCGGGAGCAGCTGATGGAGGATTTTACGGAGCTGGAGCGTGAGGACATCAACGCTTGCCTTGCTTTTGCCGCGCATCGCGAGAGGCATCTGCAATCCATGGCTTCGTGAAGCTCCTGCTGGACCAAAATCTATCCTGACGGCTGCTGCCGGTGCTGGAAGAGGCGTTTCCTGGGAGTCGGCATGTTGATCAGTTGGGCATGGAGCAGGCCTCGGATATTGCGATCTGGGAGTATGCGGCCGCCAACGATTTTGTCATCGCAGCGAGGGACCGCGACTTTCTTGAGCGGAGTGTCCTGCTTGGCCATCCGCCAAAGATTCTGCAGGTACGTCTGGGAGAATTCTAGACGACCCTGATTTCGTGAATAAGAGGAACTCACTCTGCTAAACGGATAGGCTATGGGTAATTTATTTCCAAACGACAGTGATGGGGATGCTTGTCCAGCGACAATTAGAAATTCCCTTCGCGACAATTAGAATTGACCCCTGAGATGTCAGGGGAGGGGGGGCTGGGGTATCTGGTGCGGAGAGGGGGGCGCGCGTCCTGGTGGAGGGAGGTGCCGTTGGCCGGCCGAGGCCGGACAACGGTACCGACCGGAACCAGGACGCGCGCAGGCGCGGATCGGGGGGGGGGCTATCCGTCGGCGGGTTTGGTCTCTTTCCCGGCAGCCTTCCGGGCGCGCAGGCTCGCTCCGTCGAACTCGAGGATGATGGCGTGGTGCACCAGCCGGTCGATGGCGGCCATCGTCGTCATCGGGTCTTTGAAGATCCGGTCCCATTGGCTGAAGACGAGATTGGAGCTGATCAGGATGCTCCGCCTTTCATATCGCTCCGCTAGCAGCGTGAAGAGCACCTCCATTTCCTCGCGGCTCTGCTGGATGTAGCCGATGTCGTCGAGGATGAGCACGTCGAAGCGGTCGAGCTGCCTGAGTTCGATCTCCAGCCTCAGGTCCCGCTTTGCCGCTAGCAGCTGTCCAACCAGTTTGAACGCAGGGCGGAAGAGCACCCGCTTCGAATGACGCAGAATCAGCTCCCGGCCCAGCGCCGCGAGGAAGTGCGTCTTGCCCCGTCCCGGCAGTCCGAAGGCAAGGACGTTGACGGCGCGGTCGACAAAGCCGCCATCGATGAGCGCAGGGAGCTGCCTCCTGACTTTCGCAGGCAGCTCGGCCTCGTCGAGCGTGCTGAGGGTCTTCGTCTCGGGCAATCCGGACTCGGCCAGCAGCCGGGCTGTGCGCTTCTGTGAGCGCTCGACCGCCTCGCTTTCGCAGAGGTGCCGCATCACCTGCCGGTGGCTCCAGCCCTCCCTCTCCGCCCGCTGCATCACCTCCTCATACTGACCTGCCATGGTTGGCAGCCGGAACGAACGCAGCAGCATCTCCGCGGAGTCCTGGTGCGCGCTCACGCTGCCACCTCCTGACCATCATCCTGCGTTCCCTCAAGCAGCGCGTCGTAGTCCTCAAGGCGCACCTCCAGCCCGGGGCGCCCGCGCCATTCCCGCTGCACCTCCCGCCATGTGTCGATCATCGCCCTGACTTCTGCCGCCGTGACGGCGGGGTGCGGCGCACCTAACAGCTGCTCAAGAGCGTTATCCACCGCAACCGCTCCTTCGTCGGCGGCCACCTTCAGCACTTCGAGATAACGCCGGTCCGCCGACTCCTCGTCGCCCGCGCGCTTCAGGTGAACGTACGCTGCCCGGTAGATCACCGAAGGAAACATGGCTTCCCGCCACCGGTATCCGGCAAACGCACCGGGCTTTCGCAGCAGGTGGTTGATCACATGCCGGAAGTCGATCACCGCACCGCTGTCTCCGCGGCCCGCAGGCAGTTGCGCCACTTCCTGCGCCCCTGACAGCAGCACGATGCGGTTCTCGTAAAGGCGCGCCACCAGCTTCGCTCCGATCAGCCGGCAGGGCACCGAATACACCAGCTTGCGCAGCCGGATGGTGCTGTTCATTCCGACGGTTACGATCAGTTCGCGGTAATCCGGCACGGGTTCGGGGGCCGTTTCTCCCATCGCCGCGAGTTCCTCCTTCAGCCGCTCCGTCCGCAGCCCGTTGGCCAATTCCATCACCCCGGCCACAAACCGGTCGTACTCCTGCTCGCCGCCGAAGTCCCGGCTGCCGCGCAGCAGCAGGTGCTGTCGGATGCGGCGCTTGAGATGCCCGTGACTGCTCTCGCAGTCACCGTTCTCCTGGGGCCGCCCCACATTGATCGTGCGTGGCGTGATCCCGAAGTGCGCGCAGATCCCGAGAAACTCCTCGTTGAACCCGCGCCGCTTCCCGTCCCGGCTGAGCTGATGGGTGGCCGTCGACGAGTGATCTGTCAGCAGTTCCCGGGGCACTCTGCCAAGCCGACCGAGCACCGCATTGAGGCCTCCGCGCAGAGACAGAACCGATTCGCCAAGCGCACGCTGACCCCATTCCCAGTTCGAATACGGCAGGACGGCGTGGAAGAACTTGTGAGGAAACGGACGGCCCGCGATGGTGATCTGCAGACTGTCCATCTCCGTCCAGTCCGCCGCAAGCACCGCTCCGGGCTTGTGATCCTGGGTGAAGAACACCTCCCTTTCCGGCCCCTCCACCAGCCGCCACTGACGCACCCGGCGCTGGAACGTGCGCAGATGCTTCTCCGAAACCCTGTCGGGATGGGCGGCCAGCAGATGGGCAAAGAGCGCCCCAGCTTCCAGTTCGGGTGCTGTGCGCAGCATCTCCAGCGCCCGCGGCCAGATCGCTTCCAGCGGGTCTTCCCGGGTCCTCCATGTGTGCGGCTGCGGCCGCTGTTCGAGGGGGTTGCTCTGCCGCAAA
>CANHUG010000178.1 GCA_947462995.1 Verrucomicrobiales bacterium
GATCCTGTACCGCCCTTGGGGACGACACCGCGGGCGGGTTCCGCGTTCATGAGCGACTTCGCTTCCGGATGGAACGCTTTTGGGTTGCCAGATCCTATGGCAGGCAAGGGGTTGCCACCACAGAAGATGTTCGAGGAAAGCTTGATGGGGTCGTGGGCGAGCTTCGCCCGCAACGTGTATCTGCTAAACGGCCCCCTGTCGGGCACCGAAGGCAATATCCGAGCGTTCGGCTACCGGTACCGCCTCCGAGGGCCGTCGTCCTTGATGCCGCAGGCGCGGCAGTTTCTCGAACTGACCTGGACAAAGACAAGCGGTTTCGTCCCGAACTTTGGAGAGGAAGCCGCTGCAGCTGCGCTGATGGAAGAAGCGCCTGTGTCCGTGGAACCCGTGACGCTGACCATCCCGCCGGGCGAGCTGTATTCTGAGCCGCATGACATGGTGTCACAGGGACCGGCTGACCCGGAAATGCCGCATTCCCAGGTGGGGCAGTATTTGAAGGTGGTGCGCCTCCTGCCGGTGGAGGTAAGGGTTAACCAGGATCGGGGCTATGCAGGGCCCCATAAGAGCAAATCGCTTTATCAAGACCCCCGGCCACAGAATGGTTCAATCAAAGGCGAGGTGTTTTCCCTTTGGGAGAACGAGGAGGCTTATGTCACACTAGGCGGAGCTCTGGGTGACATGGTCAGGAATGGAAGTATCCCTGCCAACTCAGTGAAGTGGAGTGCTCCAGGGCACGCCGATGTCACGGGGCAGGTCGGGTTCAAAGTCAAATGGACAACCACGGGACAAAAAGAGGTGAAGCTGAACCTATTGGGGGCGGAACAAATCATTCACTTCACCGTGCCTGATGTGGGCGTGATGGGACGAACACACCCGAACGTCGTCGCTATCATTGGAATCACAGACCTTGGCTATATCTGGGGTGCCGGAACGTCTGCGCGTGAAGCCGTTATGGCCAAGTATGGGCAATCTCCCGGGACCGGGGGCGCTCGGCAAGACGCCATTCGACACTCAACTTGGAATTGCGTGGTAGCACAACGGTTGGGTTTGAATCGGACTGTGCTGGCGACTACTGCGAACGAATACACCAGCAAGATGGATATGGCAGGGATTTCCTCAAACAGTGTTATGGACTTGAACAACAATTACCAAGGGGCGCTTCATGGGCAGCTGCAGGCCACAGAACTTACCCTGCAGCAGGCCATCGAAGCAATGGAGTTGCAGTATGACTCTGGCAACGCGCTTATTAAATGGATTCCGGAAAGCAACTCTGTTGAAGATCATCATGGAATGGTCCGGTGGTCTAATGGACCCGCTCTGTTCAATAACTAGAGAAACGCGATGCTCCATATTTCCCTCTTCATTTTTTTGCTCGTGGGCTTCTCGGCTTCGTGCAGTGCTCAAGAATTGGATGTATTGTTCCCGTGGATCAAGCTGGACAAGCGTGTTCGAATAGGCATGAGGGAGGATGCCTTGAAAGCTCTTTACCCACAGCTCAAGCCAATGAATGACATGGACTCATCTGCGGCGAGCATGGCCAGCAGGGCGGAGATGTATCTTGATGCGGAAAGGAAAATACTTGGGTCGGAGGATGTAGCATTCGGAGTGAGAAATGGTGTAGTCACAAAGTTTTACTGGTCGTCTGGTCAACGAACGGGAGCTTCATTTCTGAAGGAAGCTAGGCAAACGCTAATGGGTAGCCTCGGGGAACCCAGAGTGGGTTACAAGGCACGCTTAACCAGAGAGCGAATCGCGAAAGTGACCACGGAGGTCTACAGCCCGGGTTCATTAAAGGGTGTCGTAATAGCGCTGTCATCGGCACTGGGAACCACAGAGGTTGAGGTGATCGATATGGCGGCGGAGGGAGTGACTGCTGAAGAAGTGTATTTTTCATTTGAGAAGCACAGGCAGCAGCTCCAGAAGCAACTTGCAGCTATCACCGGAAAGGCATTGGAAGATGAAGCCGCCTCTGTGACTAACGATGGACTTGCGGCATTGCATGAGGCGCCAACCAACGAGGCGCCGATGCCTGAAGGATCGCGTCAGACCGCGCCTTCTGCGCCACAGGAGAAACCGTCAACTGCGCGAGTGAGCACCGCACGAAGCGCAGAACAGCCATCATCAACGCCGTGGAGGATCATCATTCTGTTTATTGGTGCAGCGCTTGGGCTGCTGTGGTTGGTGCTCGAGCGGCGTTCGTGAGCGTAGTGCGGGTGTCAGTGAAGGGCCGGAGGTCGGAAGATTTGGCGCTGGCGGCGTTGTCGGCTCCGGGTGGCTGGGGGCGGCTGGGGGCGGGATGGGAGGTGGTGTGTTGCGAATGTCGCGAGGCTGCGGTTGACGCGGGGGATTCCTGCAATCATTTTGCATCAGCCATGAAAAGAAGGATACTGACTGCACTGATTGCCGGGTGGGGATGCTGCGTTGGGTTGATGGGGGCGGCTGCGGAGGCGGCGGTGCTGGAGGTGGCGACCTTGCATCCTGTGCTGACGGACGTGGCGCGGCAGGTGGGGGGTGATCGGGTGAAGGTGACGGCGCTGGTGCCGGAGGGAGGGGACATTCATCATTTTGCGCCGACGACGGCGGATGTGAAGAAGCTGGCGACGGTGAAGGTGGTGCTGGCGGCTGGGAAGCACATGGAGAATTATCTTGATAAGCTGGGGAGCAATCTGACGGGCGGGCAGCGGATTGTGGAGGTTGGGAAGCCGATTCCGTCGTTGAAGATCGAGGGTGGGGACGGGGCGTTGTTCATGTGCTGTCCGGCGCATGCGCAGGGGGCGATTGATCCGCACTGGTGGAACAGTATTGACAACATGCAGCGGGCGTCGCGGGTGGTGGCGGAGGCGTTTGCGGATGCGGATCCGGAGGGGAAGAGTGTGTACAAGGCGAATGCGGCGGCGTTCAGTGCGCGATTGGGCGGGTTGAAGAAGTGGGCGAAGGCGGAGTTCAGTGTGATTCCGGCGAACCGGAGGAAGCTGGCGACGGCGCATCTGGCGCTGAGTTATTTTGCGAAGGAGTACGGGTTCCGGCTGGTGCCGGTGCAGGGGTTGAATCACAACGTGGCACCGACGTCGCCGGAGCTGGTGAAGGCGGTGGAGGTGATTCGGACGCAGGGGGTGGGCGCGGTGTTTCCGGAGCAGGGAGTGAACAGCAAGTATCTGGCGCAACTGGCGAAGGAGACCGGGGTGAAGGTGGGAGGCGAGCTGGTGGCGGACGGGAACGGGACGGGGCCGCTGGCGACGTTCGAGGCGGCGTTTGCGCACAACGTGCGGACGATCACGGCGGCGTTGAAACCCTGAGCGGAGTGGATTTGAGGCGATGCGCGGCTTTCCGCTTCTGAATTTTCTGCTCTGCCTCGGATTGGGGCTGGGCGTGGTGGCGCCGCTGGTGTGGCGGGCGACGGGCACGGGTGTGCCGGTGGTGGCGGCGGTGCACGAGGAAGTGGCGGCGGGTCGGGTGGAGGCGTCGGTCAGGATCAAGTGTGTGCACGGGCCGCGGGTGGTGTCGCTGCGGGATGGCGGGGCGGTGCTGCGGGAGTGGTCGGGCGGGGGAGACGAGCGGGAGTTTGAGGAACGGTTGGCGGTGCCGATGGAGGGCGGGCGCGTGGAGTTTGAAGTGGTGGTGGAGTGGCCGGAGGGGACGCCGGACACGGTGGCGGAGGTGACGATTGAGCCGGACGGGCTGGCGGCGCAGACGGTGAACGTGTGGGGGACGGGCGGGCGAGCGGAGGAGATTGTGAGTGTGTCGTGGGGGAAGGGCGTGGTGGAATGAGTGCCGAGACGCATTGCGGGCATTGTGCGCACCACCATGAACTGGAGGTGAGCGGCGTGACGGTACGGTACCGGGCGCATGTGGCGCTGGAGGACGCGGGGTTTGCGACCTCGTGCGGGAACTGTGTGGCGTTAGTGGGTCCTAACGGGGCGGGGAAGAGTACGCTGCTGAAGGCGATTGCGGGATTGGTGCCGCGGAGTGCGGGGACGATCCGGTGGCGCGGGACGGGGGTGCGGCGGTGGCATCGGGAGTTTTCGTATCTGCCGCAGCGGGAGGAAGTGGACTGGAGTTTTCCGGTGACGGTGCGGGGGTTGGTGGAGATGGGTCGTTACAGCCAGCTGGGTTGGTGGCGGCGGTGGCGTGCGGTGGATGACGAGCAGGTGAGGAGTGCGATGGAGCTGATGAATTTAGGTGGATTGGAGAAGCGGCAGATCAGTGAATTGTCAGGCGGGCAGCAGCAGCGGGCGTTCATTGCGCGGGCGATTGCGTCGGAGGCGCATGTGCTGCTGCTGGACGAGCCGTTTACGGGTCTGGACCGACCGGCGCAGGACAATTTGTCGGGATTGCTGCGGCGGCTGGCTGGCGAGGGGAGACTGGTGATTGCGTCGCATCATGATCTGAACACGGTGCCGGCGTTATTTGATGAAGTGCTGATATTGAACCGGCGGACGGTGGCGTTCGGGAAAGTGGCGGAAGTATTCAAACCGGCCGCATTGGAAGCGGCGTACCGGGCGCGGCCCGCATAAACGAGATGCCTGCGTGGATTCATGATTTGCTGAGTGTGCCGTCGCTGGCGAGATCGCTGCTGGCGGCGCTGATCATCGGTTTTACGAACGGGTGTTTCAGTGCGTATGTGGTGCTGAGGCGGGGAGCGCTGGTGGCGGGGTCGCTGTCGCACGCGCTGCTGCCGGGGATTGTGCTAGGAGTGATGGTGGCGGGGAAGCTGACGGGGTGGAGTTCGTTTCTGGGGGCGTTGTTTGCGGCGCTGATCGTGGTGCTGGCGTCGCTGGCGGTGTCGCGGGTGTCGCGATTGGATCAGGGGACCTCGCTGGGGGTGATATTCACGGTGGCGTTTGCGGCGGGGCTGATTCTTTTCAATTACATACCCGGGGAGGTGAAGAGTCAGGTGAAGCTGGAGGACTATCTGTTTGGCGATCTGCTGATGCTGGATGCGTCGGATGTGTGGGTGGCGTTCGGGGTGGGGATGGTGACGCTGGGGTTGTGCACGGCGCTGCAGAGGACCCTGCTGGTGACCTTGTTTGAGCCGTCGGTGGCGGCGGCGCAGGGGGTTCCGGTGAGGGCGGTGCAGTATCTGATCATGACGCTGCTGGTGCTGGTGATGGTGTCGGCGTTGCGGGCGGTGGGTTGCATGCTGTCGCTGGGGTTGGTGGTCGCGCCTGGGGCGACGGTGTTTCTGCTGACGAACAGCACGCGGGCGATGTTCTGGGGTGGTGGGGTGCTGGGGGCGGTGTGTGCGGCTGGGGGGATGGTGATTGCGCATGTGACGAATCTGACGGCGGGGGCGGCGATCACGGCATTGCTGGGAGCGGTGTTTCTGCTGGCGCTGGTGTTCAGTCCGAAGAGCGGGTTGTTGTTCCGGCGTGGGCGGGAGGCTGGCGGCGAGCGCTGAGCAGATTTTGCGGTGGGGTGATGAGAATGGGGTGGTGGCGAGCGTATGAAGGGAGTGGAATCCATGAGCAGAGCCATCTTGTTTTTTCTGATACCGGCCGCGACGGCGGTTGGGGCGGTGGAGTTTAATCGTGATATCCGGCCGGTGCTGACGACGCATTGCACGGCGTGTCATGGCGGGGTGAAGACGGCGGGCGGGGTGTCGTTTGTGTATCGGGAGAAGGCGCTGGCGGCCGGGAAGTCGGGGAAGCGGACGATTGTGCCGGGGCGGCCGGAGGAATCGGAGATGATGCGGCGGGTGACGACGGATGATGAGGACGAGTTGATGCCGAAGCCGGAGCATGGGCCGAGATTGGGGGCGGCGGAGGTGGCGGTGCTACGGCAGTGGATTGCGGAGGGAGCGCCGTGGAGCGAGCATTGGTCGGTGGTGCGGCCGGTGGATCCGGAGGTGCCGGTGGTGAAGCGTGGGGATTGGGTGCGCGAGCCGATGGATGCGTTTGTGCTGGCGAGATTGGAGGCGGAGGGGATGGGTCCGGCGGGTGCGGCTGGGGATGCGGAGTGGCTGCGGCGGGTGAGTCTGGATCTGACGGGGTTGCCGCCGTCGGTGGAGGAATGGGCGGCGTTTTCGGGGGATGCGGGGAGCGAGATGGAGAGGAGGGGGCGGGTGGTGGATCGATTGCTGGCGTCGCCGTCGTATGGCGAGCGGTGGGCGAGTTTGTGGCTGGATCTGGCGCGGTATGCGGACACATACGGGTTTGAGAAGGATCCGTACCGGGAGATCTGGCCGTGGCGCGACTGGGTGATCCGGGCGTTCAATGCGGACATGCCGTTCAGTGAGTTCACGGTCCGGCAGCTGGCGGGGGATTTGCTAGACAATGCGACGGCGGACGACCTGCTGGCAACGGCGTTTCACCGGAACACGCAGAACAATTCGGAGGGCGGGACGGATGATGAGGAATGGCGGACGACGGCGGTGCATGACCGGGTGAACACGACGTGGACGGTTTGGCAGGCGACGACGTTCGGGTGTGTGCAGTGTCACTCGCATCCGTACGATCCTTATCCGCACACAGATTACTATCAATTCAAGGCGTTCTTTGATTCGACGGAGGACTGCGATCAGAACGATGACTGGCCGCGGTTTGCGTGGCAAGGGGATGCGGCGGCGGCGGAGCGGGCGGCGAGGGCGTACGGGGAGATGGGGCGGTTGCGTGAGCGGATTGGAGAATCGGGCCGGGCGGCGGTGCTGGCGGCGGAACCGTGGCGGGGGATTGGGGTGACGGCGGCGGTGGCGAGTGGCGGAGTGCTGACAGTTAGGGATGGTGGGGAAGTGGTGGCGTCGGGGACGATGCCGGTGGGGGTTGGGTACACGGTTTCGCTGAGCGGGGTGGAGGGAATGACGGCGATCCGGTTGCGGGTGAGGCCGGAGTCGGACGAACCGAAGGACTGGCCGGAGCGAGGGTGCATGGTGACGGATTTCAAGGTGTCGGTGGTGGGTGCGGACGGGAAGAAGGAACCGATGGGGGTCCGGGAGGTGGTGGCGGATCAGTTGGCGGGGCCGTTTGATCCGCTGGGATTGGTGCGTGGCGGGGAGCGTGCGGGATTTGGCGGGTATCCGGTGTTGGAGGGGCCGCGGTGGTGTGTGTTTGTGCTGGCGGGTCCGGTGCCTGCGGGTGCGAGCCTTGAGGTGGTGATGAAGCATGGTGCGCCGGTGAATTCCGGGTTTCAGGGGACGCCGACGCGGCGGTTTTCGTTTGAGGGGACGACGGCGGTGGTGGCGGAGGGTGGTCGGGGGGAACTGGTGGCGGCGTTAGAGAGGGAACGAGGCGAGTACCGGAAGAGTGGGGGCACGGCGGTGCCGGTGATGAGAGAGCGGGTGGATGCGCCGCGGGACACGAGACTTTATCTGAGGGGCAACCGGCTGACGAAGGGGGAGAGGACCGAACCGGGGATTCCGGGGGTTTTCGGAGCGGTTGGCGGGGGAGGGCGGCAGACGCGGCTGGACATGGCGAAGTGGCTGGTGAGCGAGGCGAATCCACTGACGGCTAGGGTGATGGCGAACCGGTTGTGGGCGGCGTTGTTCGGTCGGGGGATTGTAGAGACCGAGGAGGATTTCGGGTCGAGCGGGTCGCTGCCGTCGCATCAGGCCTTGCTGGACCA
>CANHUG010000179.1 GCA_947462995.1 Verrucomicrobiales bacterium
ATATACGGCTCCTGTTCCGTCCCATCCTGCAGGAATCCCACCCGCCCCTGAATCTCGTCAGGAATATACCCGTACCGCTTCTGATAGTCGAACCCGAAAAACACCCCGGCCTCACGTCCCCAGAACTCAAACGGCGTCCCCATGCTCCCTTCCATCGTCATGTCCGGCTGCGGCTCCGCAATGATGCTCCCAAGCTCCGGATCCAGATTCTTCATCGCATACGCCCCCAACGCCTCTTTCCGGTCATTCCCTTCCTCCCCGAACGCATACTGATCATAATCAATCGTCTTCAGCAGATCCGGCAGCGCCCGGTCATCCGCATTCCCGAACATCCCAGTGCCACCACCACGATTCGTCAGAAACTCCGGATTCCCCGTCGTCTGCGTGTTGTATCCCAACCCTACCTTGAAATTCACAAACGGCTTCTCCGGCCGGTTCCGCGTCTTGATCACAATGTGTCCGCCTGTCGCCTCACCAGGCAGATTCGGCAGAAACGTCTTCGATGTGATAATGTCCTGCACCACACTCGCAGGAAACAAATCCAACGGCACCGCCCGGCGGTCCGGATCCGCACTCGGTACCCGGTTCCCGTTCAGATACACCGTGTTGTATCGGTCGTTCAATCCCCGGATCACCACAAACTTCCCGTCCACCACGTTCACCCCCACCACCTTCGTCACCGCCCCGGCCACGTCCCGCGCCCCAGTGTTAGAAAGAAAATCCTTCCCCAGCACACTCGCAATCGCCTTGATGTCCGCCTGCAGCTGAATCGACGGCATCACCGCCGCCGCCGCCGGTTCTTCCGCCAGCACTTCCACCACCGGAAGTTCCTCCGCATCCTGCAGCAGACTCACCCCAGTCTGCTTCACCTGCCCAGGCGACACCACAATCCTCCCGCTCCGGCCACGCGCATACCCGTCCTTCACCACCACCAGCGTATAAGCCCCAGGCGGCAACGCCGGAATAATGAAGTTCCCTTCCCGGTCAGTCTGCACCGCAATGTCACCTCCCTCCACCTCCACCGTCGCCCCAGGCAACGGATACCCGAAATCCTCGTCCGTCACCGTCCCGGTCACACGCCCAGCCGCAGCTTCCTGGGCCGCCACTTCCGTCAGCGTTCCCGCAACCATCGCCGCCGCCGCTGCCAACCCCGCCATGCCGCCGCCCGCCGCCCGATGTCTTTTCATGCGCTTCTTTGAAATCATGCTCACTTCTTGAGTTCTCCCATCACTTCCTCCGTCGCTTCCTGCCGCTCCTCGAGGAAATACAGCGCCGTCTCAAACAACCCCATCGCCCGTCCCCGGGGATGCGGATACGCCGCCGCATTCTTCACCGCCTCCCCCACATACCGCTTCGCCTCCTCCCCATCCCCTCGCTGCAGCGCCAGTCGCGCACACGCCACCCACCCGGCCGGCGCATAAAGAAAAAATGCCGCCCTCGACGACTTCTCAGCCTCTCCCTCCAACCCCGCACCCAGCTCCGGCTTCCCCACCACCCGATACAACCGACCAGCCTCCGCCAACGACGGCGCCTTCCACTCCGCATCGTCAGGATACTTCCGGCACATCGCCACATACGTCGCAAGGGTCTCCACCGCCTCCTTCTCCATCCCAGCCCCATGCATCGCCTCAATCACCATCGGCAATGACTGCGCCGCCGCAGGATGCCTCGCCCCCACACAAACCGCCGCCGCTCGCCGCAACCGCTCCTCAGCTTCCGCCTTCTTCCCAGCCCGACCCTCCCGCTCCGCCAAACCCACCAGCAACCGGCTCTGATACGCATGAAATTCCCGCGCCGGCCGCGCCAGAAACGCATCCACCTGCTCAGGCTCAGGCTTCGCTAAAATATACTCCGCCTCGCACGACCGCCGATCCAGCGGATCCGTCACCCTCGCCAGCAACGCCCGCGCCTTCACCTCGTCCCGCTGCGCCAGCGCCAGCTCCGCCAACAACGCATTCGTCCGCATCGTCTTCCACGTGTCGCTCGCCGCAAGGCTCGTCTCCGCAAGCTTCGCCGCCTCCGCCGCCTCGCCAGCCAACCCGCGCCGCTGCCACTCCAATGCCAGTGTCGCCGCCAGCAGCGATTGATAAGACGGCCCGAAGGTCTTCATCCTCGCCTTCGCCTCCGCATCCCGACCCTGCCGGATCAGCACCCGGCAAAGCCGCGTCTGCGCCTTCCAGTGTTCATCCTCATCACTCGCCAACTGCCCCAGCAAATAATCAGCCGTCTCCAGCGCCGCCACACCCCCTTCAACCTTCCCCTCACCCACCTCCGCCCCCTTCAACGGCAGCGGCACCCCGGGAACAAGCTCCGTCACACCCTCCCCACGCAACCACGGCAACCCGCAGGTGAAGACAGAAAAAAACAGAATGCGTCCGGATATCATGCTCAATCGATTCATGGCGGGTGCTCCGGGATGATGCCGCAGGACGTCACGGCAGACAGTCAATTGAGGTGACAATTTCGTTTCAGCAGCCCCTGGAACAAAAAGGAGCGGGGCCGTCTCCGGCCCCGCTCCACGATACATTTCAATCCCGGATCCCCATCACTGCGGAATCACCCGGTAGTGCAGCGGCGTTGTGCCCACCGCCGCAGAATCCTGCCAGCCAATCTGACCAGCCGCAGCATTCGTGTCCCCGGCTCCTCCGTCACTCACCACCGCCACCGGGGTCCACACCCGCAGATCAGACGAACGCTCGATCGCATACGCCACCGTGTTGCCTTCATCAATGTCGGCCGCAAAACCCACCGTCGCATTGCCACCACTCACCCCAAGCACCAGCTCCGGGCGATCCACTGTCGCCGTATCCACCAGACCCACCGCGTCAATCCCCGTCCAGCCAATCAGCATGTTGTTGTCAGCCATCGCTCCAACCCGCTGCACCGGCGTGAAGAACCCATCCGCAGGTGGCAGATCAGCAGCAGCCGCACGCGCCGGTGCCGCCACCGTCATCCGGGGATCAAGGCCGTTCTGGTCACGGTGGAAATCCGTCCCCTTCTTCCGCACTGACGTCGCCGCCAGCACCGATCCGGAAAACGTGTTCCCACCCATGCTCGCCGTCAGTGTCGCCCCGACGTTGAAGTGATAATTCGATGGATGAATGATCGCCGTCGACCCAGCCGTCGAATCGCCGCCCATCACGTTCGAATTGATGTCCTCAAACAACCCGTTGCGCCAGTCGCCGTCCACCGAACGCCGCGCCAGCAACCCTTGGTCGCCACTGCCCGCCGTCGGCGATACGCCCAACCCACGGTTCCCAATCGCCGTGAAGTTGTAGATCAGCGGATTCGTGTTCGGCGTCACTCCCTTGTTGTTGTCCTCGGATCCATCCCACTCAAACAACCGGTCAGACGCGTCAGCCACCAACCGGCCCGTCACCGTGCCCGATGGATGCCCGGCATTCGCACCACCCGAACTGTCAGACAGCGTGAACAGGAACTGCATCTTGCCTTGATAGCCCTGGTCGCCATCAAAACCATCATCCCCCTGGAACGCCGTGAACAGGTAGCGCGAATTCACATAGCCGCCGAACCACTCGAATCCGTCGTCCTTGTTGTTGTACACTTCCTGCCACTCCACCACCGTGCTCCGGCCCACCGCTCCCAGCGTCACGCCGTTCACTTCATTGTCCGTACCCAGTCGGAAGCCACCGTACCGGTGCGAACAGAAGCGAAGCACGCCGCTGTTGTCGTTCTCACTCGCACCGGGACCGCCAGCCGCCCCGACACTCACGCCACCGTAAACCGCCGTCCGGAACGAGGTCGATGAACTCAACCCGTTGTAAAACGCCGTGCCCAGCGTCACCGTGTCAAACGACCCACCCTCAATCAGCGCAAATCCAACGCCATTGCCGCCCTTCACGTCGTTCGCCGTCGGAATCGTCGTCGCTCCATTCGGCTCAACAGGAACATCCCCGCTCTGCAGACCAGTCCCCGCATTGTACGCCAGAAATGCCGTGTCGTTGTCCCCGTCATAACCAATCGGCGTCCGACCCAGCAGCACCACACCACCCCAGCGACCGGAAATCGCAAAGATGTTGTCCACCGCACCACCCACGTTCGGTGACTCCGCCGCCGTCTTCAGCTTCGGATGCGTAAACCCGTTCGCAGCAAGGGTCCAGGCCGCCCCGCTCCCAACCGCCGCAAGGCTCGTCGGAATCGTCGCCGCCCCGCCAGGCACATACGGATCGTCAATCGACGTGAAGATGATCGGCGCATCAGGCGTCCCGTTCGCATTCAGCTTCGCTCCACGCGTGATGAACAACGCTCCCGGCTGGTCGCCAATCGTGCCACCCTCGCAGTACGTGTCCTCAATACCCCGCACAATCGTGCCAGGCTCAATCGTCAGGATCGCCGGAGGAAGAACATAGATCACATCCCGAAGAATGTACACGTTGTCCCGCGTCCACCGCGTGTCCTGCACAATGTCGTTCGTCACCTCGACAAACGCCGCTTGCGCCGGCATCGCGGCTGCCACCGCTCCACCAGCCAGTATGGCTTTGATTGAATTTCTTTTCATAGGTCTCAATTCAGTTGAGTTTCACTCTCCAATTCAATCAGCGACGGCGGCGCACCAGCAGCGCCAACCCGCCCATCACCACCGACAGCGTCACGCCCGGCTCAGGCACCACCACCGCCAACTGGTGCGACGGCGCGCCAGCACCCAGATCCTGCCCGACCGCCAGCGTCCCGATGTGCGCCGTCAATCCTGGTGCCCCAGTGTCCGGCGAGAAGTTCGACTCGAACGGAGGCAGACCAACCCCGGAATTCCAGGTCGTGCTGGTCGAGAAAATCGCCTGCTGCGTCGCCCCGGTGTTCTGCGCCCACAGATAAATCTTCTGACCGGCGATGCTCGATGCATACGATTGCCCCTCAAACGAAGCCGTGTTGTCAATCGATTGCGAAATGCTGAAGAACCCATCCGTCGCAAACTCGTTGATCGCACCAGTGTATGCATACACCTGCACAAACGCCGCCTCCAGCGCAGGAAGGTTCGCCGAGTTCGCCGCGAAATCGAAAATCGCAGGAAACACCCCGAAACGAAGCGATCCAGTCCCCAGCGGAGAATTGTCAGCAGCCACAAGGCCGTTGCCGAAATTCGACGAATTCAGCGTCACCGCCGCTTGAGATGCGCAAAGGGAAGTGCCGAGAGCAAGAAGTGTAAGAATCTTTTTCATATGAATTGTATCTGTTAGTTCTGTTTAATTTGTTGAATACTTATAAGCCAGGAAGACCACTCAGTCAGTGAATGGTTCCTGAAGCGTGAACGACGCCGTCCCAGCCTGCTCCTTGAACAGGATCGCCTTCCCAGGCGTCAGCACCACTCCGTCCTGGTTCGCCCCAGTCGGAAGGTCCGTACGCCGCCAGCCTGTACCGCCCAGACCGCTGCTCTTATAGAAATACCCAGTCAGCACGCCGCCTTCCTCCAGATACACCACGTCCGCCGTCGCCGACCCGCTCCCGCCAGTGATGAAGTCCTTCAGGTTCGACTTCCCAAGGGTCGTCGGAAGCGTAAACGGATTCGACAGAATGTTGAACCCGGCCACCACTTTTGGCTTCTGCCGCCCGTTCACCGTGTAACCAGTCACATCCAGATTCACCGGGCTGCCACTCGCTTTGCGGATCACATAAACCCCGGTCAATGGATCAATCGGCGCATTCGGCTCGGATGCTCCCGTCGGAGCCGATGTCTTCCGCCACCCAGTGCCGCCAAGCCCACTGCTCTTGTAGAAGTACCCAGTCAGCGTCCCGTTCACCTGGATGTAGACTTCATCCGCCGTCGCCGCTCCGGATCCACCCAGAAGTCCCACCGCGTTCGTCGCGCCAAACACCGACGCCAGCGTGTCGTCCGGCACAATCATGTACTGGTCACCTTCAGCCAGCCCGGCAATCGCCGTCCCGACCGTCACACTCGAACTCGTCGCCGCCGTGATCCGCACGCGGGTCCCGATCGCCGCTCCACTCAGAATCTGAATCGAATGCGGCAGGCTCGTCAGGTTCGGCAGGCTCGCCGTCGTCACCCCGATCGTCGTCGTCGGCCCGGCCGTCACCGTGCCGCTGTCGACCACCCGCTCCACCATCGGCAGCGAGACCAGCGACAACTGCCCCGGTGGCAGCACCAGCCGCTGAATACCCGCCGTCCGGCTCACCGGAAGTTTGCTGCCAGCCTGTGCCATGGCAGTCGCTGGAATCGCCAAGGCGGCCGCCAGCAGTAGGATTGATTTTTTAGACATAGGAATCGTTTGTTGTCTCCTTGTGTTTCGGTTTGGGAGGAATGCCCGGAGAACCCTCCGGACATGCGGAATAGAACCGACTCCTCACCGCCGCGAAAGCCCCGCAGGGCAACGTTTTCGTCGCAAACCTAACACCCCACACCCCGCTCCCTCCACCTCATTTCACCGCCCCCGCACGCTCCCCCTCAATCGCCCGATACCGCTGAAATGCCGTGTCCGCCTCCCCGCCACGCCCCGCCCGCTTCAGCAGCCTCGCATACTTCAGCCACACCGCCGCATTCCCGCTGTCACGTTGCGTCGCCCGCTTCAAAAGCACCAGCGCCTCCTCCGTCGCCTGCCTCGTCTCAAGGATCCCCGCCAGCAGCACCGCACTCTGCCCATCCCCCCCGTCAAGTCTCAGCCCCTCCCGCAACGCCACCTCCGCCTCCTTCACCCTCCCACCACGCTGCAGGCAGTATCCCAAAAGCCGGAACCCCCGTGCATACGCCGGTGCCAGCTGCACAGCCCGCTGCGCCGCCTCCGCTCCCCGCGCCCAGTCTCCCCCCCGAATCGCCCCCTCAGCCACCCCAATCCACGCCGCCGCATCCCCTGGCTGCTCCGCCGCCGCCTGCGCATTCGCCTCCATGCTGTCCGCTCCCCCCGGCTTCCCCTCCGCTCGCCGCGCCGCGTCCGCCAGCTGCCGCCAGTAAACCGACACCGCCGGATCCAGCGACACCGCCCGCCGCTGACACGCCAGCGCATCCTCCCGCGCCCCCAGCGCCGTCGCCGCCGCTCCCAGCAGGCTCCACACCGCCGCACTCCTCGGATACCGCGTCGTCAGCTTCAATAACGCCCTCGCTCCAGCCGCCGTCTTCCGCTCCCCTAGCAGCCGGAACGCCTCCAGAAACCGCGGGTCCTTCCCGGGATCCCCCGGATATACAGGCTTCCACTTCGCCAGCGGCACCGTCTTCCGCCCAGCCAGACTCGCCGCATCCGGCGCCGTCACCGGCTGCGCATACGCCATCCATCGGCTCAGTGAAACCCGGTGCGTCACCACCGCCACCACACGCCCAGACCCGTCAAACACAGGCGACCCAATCGCCGCCGCAGAATCGGTCCCCGTAATCTCCAGCGTCCCAGACCCTGCCAGCGACCTGTCAGGCCGCGCCACCGCATCCGCCAGCACCAACCCTTTCGCAG
This sequence comes from Verrucomicrobiales bacterium, assembly GCA_947462995.1. Taxonomy (GTDB): domain Bacteria; phylum Verrucomicrobiota; class Verrucomicrobiia; order Verrucomicrobiales; family V1-33; genus V1-33. Next base: position 7,413 of record CANHUG010000179.1, read on the forward strand.
GGTTCAACGCCATCACCCGCACCGCCGCCTGCGAAGGCAACGCCCCTGGCTTCAGCATCCCAGCCACCGGCGCCGTCAGCGACGCCCGCAACACCAGCATCCCGCTGTCCGCATCCGCATGCACCACCCCAGCCACC
>CANHUG010000180.1 GCA_947462995.1 Verrucomicrobiales bacterium
AACCTCACAAACGCAATCGGCGTCACCCCGCTCTGCGCCGCAAACCGATCCATGATCTTCCGGCAATGCTCCCCATACTCCACCTTCCCCGTCAAATGCCCTAACCGCACAAGATTCACCGCCGAAACCGACCCCGCAGCCAGCTCGGTCGCCTCGTCCATCGACTTGATCCGCTGGAAAATCTCCGCCGACGGCGGCCCGTCAAAAAATCCGGAATCCTCCACGTCCCACAACTCCTTGATCTGCTGATCCTGCAACTCCGCCGCCACCTTCAGCCACCTCCCGTTCCCAGTCGCCTCATACAAATCCACCAACCCCGCAATCATCATCGCATAATCCTCCGCATAACCAGGCGCCGTCGAAGGCCCGTCCAGAAACGCATGGATCACCCCCCCATCCTTCCGCCGCAACTTCGTCAGCACAAACTCCGCCGCCCGCACCGCACGGTCCGTCAACCCCGCATCCCCAAGGTGAAACCCTGTCCGCGCCAGCCCCGAAATCACCGTCCCGTTCCAACTCGTCAGCGCCTTGTCCTCCAGCACCGGCCGCGGCCGCTTGTTCCGCGCCTCCAGCAACTTCACCCGCGCCCCCTCCCACATCCCCTTCGCCTTCTCCGCCGCCATCCCCAACTCCCCGCCAGCCTCCTCCGCAGTCTTCTGCATCACCAGCAGATTCGCCCGCGGCAGCCGCGACCGCACCGCCGAATCAATCGGCAGATTCCCCCGCTCCTCCAACCCGAACATCAACGCCACCAACGGCGCAGCCTCACCCCCAACCAGTTTGTCCACTTCCCCCTTCTCCCACACATAAAACGCCCCCTCCTCCAGCCGCTCACTCCCAGCCGCAGAACTGCTCGACCCCTCCGCACAGTAAAAACCTCCCCCGGGATGCGACAACTCCGTCATCGTATACTCAAGCGTCCGCCGCGCCGCCTCCGCAAACACCACCTCCCCTGACAACTGCGACGCCGCCGTCAGCACCACCGCCATCGACCCCTGATCATACGCCATCTTCTCAAACTGCGGCACCGCCCAGTACGAATCCGTACTGTACCGGTGAAACCCTCCCGCAAGCTGGTCATTGATCCCTCCCGCAAGAATCCGCTTCAGCGAATACACCGTCATGTCCAGCGCCGCTCGGCTCCGCCCAAACCCTCCCCCCTCCGCTCGCACCGCATACCGCATCAGAAACTCGAAATTGTGCGGCTGCATGAACTTCGGCGGCTCGCTGAACCCACCATTCACAGGATCATACAAACTCCTCAGCTTCTCAAACACCGCCCCCCGCAGCACTTCCGCAAAATGCCCGAACGCCTTCCCTCGCCACGCCTCATCCTTCAGCTTCGGAAACAGCATCGCCGCAGGCACCGGCCTCAATTGCTCCAGCCGCTCCTTCCCTCGCTCAGCCCCTAACTCCCGAAACAGCCGATCCAGCTCCGCCGCCGGCAAATCCGCCACCAGAAACTGCAGCTCATCCCGCCCAAGCCCATCAAACCGCTTCGCACGCTCCGCCTCCGGCACCGCCATGAACTCCGCCACCCCCTTCAGATTCTCATTCCCTGCCGCACTCGGCACCTGCCACCGCCGCCGGTAATCCGCAAGATAACGCTCCGACCCATCCTTCGCCTGCCGCTCCACATACGCACGATCCGTCGCCCACGTGCTCGCCACATGGTTGATCGTCGTCTCCCACGACGCACTGCTCCCCGCCGACTCCTTCGCAAAATACACCCCGGTATACACGGGCACCCCGTCCGGCGTCAGCCAGATGTGCAGCGGCCACCCGCTCTGCTGCTGCTTCCAGAACGCATAATGCAGATACGCATTGTTCAAATCCGGCCGCTCCTCACGATCCACTAGCACATTCACAAAATGCCGGTTCATGAACCGCGCCACCTGCGGATCCGTAAACGAATCATCCTGCATCTTCTGCGTCCACGGACAACTCGCATACCCAATCGACACCAGCAGCAGCTTCCCCTCTGCCTTCGCCTTCCCAAACGCCTCCTCCCCCCACGGATACCAATCCACAGGATCCTTCGCGTGATTCCTCAAAAACGCCGACTGCTCGTTCTTCAACCGATTCGCCGTCCCCACCCCAGGCAATGGCCCAGTCTCCGTCTCCACCTTGTGATCCACCCCCTGCTTCACCGCCGTCACAGGCTTGCCACACCCACTCAAAAACACAGCACCGCTCCAAAGAACAGCACCCATCGATCGTCTAATATACCTGTCGGAAATTCGCATAACGGTAGACCCTCCTTCCGGATCGGGCCCAGACCATGCCCGATCCCCGGACCATTTCAATTCAAATCCCCCAACTCACCCACACCCCCCTCCAGTCGCGGGCCGCCACCTTCCCAAGCGGCCCGCGACCTCCATCCCTTCCACTCACTTCACCACCCGGTACGTCGCACGCCCTGGATCATTCAGCTTCGTATTCACAGGCTCCAACCCACCCCCAGTCCGCACCCCCGCACAGGAACTCAGCATCACTCCAACAGTCAGAACAATCATCGTCTTCAGCAATGTCATGGTGTGTATATCTTTGATTTTGTTGTCTCTATTCGACCCGGTCACGGAATGACTTCTCCGCCTCAGGTCCCCCTTCATTACGCCATCCCCAACTCCATGACGCTTCCAAAATGTCGCCTTGTTTGCAGCGGAACTCCTTTTTCCAAGCTTCCGCCCTATTCTCCACCTCTGGTTACAACCACCGCAGCTCACTTCTCGACTCCCACCTCCATGGCACGCCGCATGCTTCACTAACCCCGTGACCATCAAGCTGCGCGACGCCCGCACTCTCTCTCCCGAAGCCCTCTTCGAACGCCGCAAGCAGGCCATCCTCCTCTTCCAGCAAGGCGCCAGCCGCATCGCCATCGCCAGAGTCGTCGGCGTCCACCGCACCGTCGTCGGCGAATGGGTCCGCGCATGGCTCTCCGGCGGCGAAGACGCCCTCCGCACCCGCCCAGGCGGCAGACCTCGCGGCCGCGGCAAATCCATCCCCGTCCCCGTCATCGCCGACTTCTGGACCCACGCCCCAGACTCCCTCCCGCCTGACCACGGCATCGACACCCCTCTCTGGTCCATCCGCTCGGTCCGCGACTGGATCCTCCGCCGCACCGGCAAATCCATCCCCGTCCGCACCACCACCAATTACCTCCACGCATGGGGCCTCCGCCCTCCCGTCGGCCCACGCGGCCTCAGCGACGCCTTCCAGGACTGGCTCCGCCAATCCTATCGCCGCATGAAACCCCCACTCGGCGGCGGAAAACGCCCAGTCTGGTGGCTCGACTCCATCCGCATCACCGCTCCCGCCACCGCTGAACCCCTCCACGTCCTCATGGCCGCCACCTCCCTCGGCAGCGCCCGTTTCTTCCCACTCCGCAACCCAGCCGACGCCCCAGCCATCTCCCGCTTCCTCGACGCCCTCCACATGGAAGCCGCCTCCCCAGTCACCATCATCATCCCCCATCCCTGCGCCGCTACCCACCCAGGCTGGGCCGCCGCTCGCCTCAAAGACCCAGCCTCCAGCCACCACATCATCTGCCCAGCTTACTGAAATCCCATAATATCTTCCACAAACCAGCAATTTCCCCTTGCGACCCTCACCCTATGCCTAAATTACCCGCTTTCCTTATACCGACGAACATTTCCTGACACCATGGCCAAAACCTGCTGGATCGAGCGTGAGAAGCGCAAACAGAAGACCGTAAACAAGTACGCCGCGCTCCGCGCCGAGCTGAAGAAAACTCACGACTACGTGGGCCTCTCCATGCTCCCTCGCGATGCCAGCCCAACTCGCCTCACCCACCGCTGCCAGCTCACCGGCCGTCGCCGGGGCTACATCGGTCGCTTCAAGCTCAGCCGGATCGCCTTCCGTGAACTCGCCAACGGCGGCATGATCCCAGGCGTCACCAAATCCTCGTGGTAATGCCACCAAGGGTGGTTCTCCCCAAAGTTTGACGAAAAGGGCTGGGACGCTTCACCGTTCCCAGCCCTTCTCCTTTTCAGCGCACCCACCCAAAGAGCAGCCTCCCATGCCCATCTACGAGTACATCGCCGAAAACCCGGAACAATCCTGCCGGATCTGCGCCAAGGGCTTCGAACTCATGCGCCCAGTCGATCGCGCCCCTCTCGAGGTCTGCCCGCTCTGCAAAAAACCAGTCCGCAAACTCGTCTCCAGAGTCAATTCCCCAAAAATCACCAAGCCCATCTCCGTCTCCGACGCCAAATCCCGCGGGCTCACCATCCTCAAACGCCGCGATAAAGGCGTCTACGAAAAACTCTGAGCCCAAAAGGCGCCCAGCCCTCCTCTCCACACCCCTCCCGATCCCCTCCGGCCGTACCCCCGACCTCGGGCTACCGGCCATGCTATGAGCCCTCTGCTCCACCTCCCCACTCTCCTCGCCGACACTTCCCACAAGGTCGTCAAAACATGGGACCATGTCCACGCCACCGACGTCGGATGGCAAATCGGCCTCATCGTCTTCTTCGTCCTCCTCAACGGCTTCTTCGTCGCCGCAGAGTTCGCCATCGTCAAAGTCCGCGGCAGCCAGATCGATGAACTCATCGACGAAAAAAACGCCGGCAAAAAAGCCCTCGAAGCCAAACGCATCGTCGCTCGCCTCGACGACTACCTCGCCGCCACCCAACTCGGCATCACCATGGCCAGCGTCGCCCTCAGCATGTTCGGCGAACGCTACATCGAGGTCCTCATCCAACCAGCCCTCTGGAAAATCTTCCCAGACGGCACCCCGGTGTGGCTCCCGGTCCCAATCATCTCCTTCATCATCGCCTTCAGCATCCTCACCTTCCTCCATGTGGTCTTCGGTGAACTCATGCCGAAATCCCTCGCCATCCGCCGCTCCCTCTCCACCACCATTGCCGTAGCCACCCCTCTCGCAGGCTTCGAACGCATCTTCCGCTGGGCCATCCTCCTCCTCAACGGCACCGCTAACAAGCTCCTCCGCTGGATCTTCAAAATCGACGCCCACGCCGATCACGCCAATATCCACAGCGCCGAAGAACTCCAGCTCCTCGTCGAAGAATCCGGCCGCTCCAAACAAGTCACCCCAACAGAACGCGACATCTCCATCAACGCGCTCGAACTCAATGACCTCGTCGCTCGCGACGTCATGACCCCGCGCACTGAAATCGTCGCCCTCGACCCACGCGAAGAATTCCACACCAATCTCCGCATCGCCCTCGAGTCCAAACACACGCGCTTCCCTCTCCGCGAACGCAACCTCGATGTCTGCCTCGGCGTCGTCCACATCAAGGACTTCCTCCGCATCATCAACGAACCCAAACCAGACCTCGCCAAAATCCGCCGCGACATCATCATCGCCCCGGAAAGCCAGCCGCTCGACGAACTCCTCAAAATCTTCCTCGCCAAACGCGCCCACATGGCCCTCGTCGTCGACGAATTCGGTGCCACCGTCGGCATGGTCACCCTCGAAGACGTCCTCGAAGAACTCGTCGGCGAAATCGAAGACGAATTCGATTCCCCAGGCCCCGAAAACGAGGGATTCAACCGCATCAGCGAAGACGAATTCACCGTCGACGGCAAACTCCCCCTCTACACCCTCGCAGAACACTCAGACCTCGAACTCGACTCCGACGAGGTCTCCACCATCGGCGGCTACGTCACCTCCGAAATGGGCCGTCTCCCCGAAGCCGGCGACTCCCTCACCATCGAAGACTACGACGTCTCCATCCTCGAAGTCGATACCCGCCGCATCCTCCGCCTCAACTTCAAACGCACCCGCACCCCGGAAGAAATCGCCGCCGACGACCTCGCCCGCGACTCCGCCCAGGACACCCCCTGATCCTTTCCCCAAGATTTCTCCTTTACGCCGCCCAATCCCCGTTTATGTCGTTACTCACGATTACGGAAGAGTGGCTGAGCGGTTGAAGGCACCTGACTCGAAATCAGACGTAGGGGTAACTCTACCGTGGGTTCGAATCCCACCTCTTCCGCCATTTCCCTAAGTTCTTGACCATCAGGGAAATGGCCTTCCGGCCCGCTGCCGATCTGTCGCTCATGGCAACGCCTGTGGCCACACACAACACCCAAAGACTCCCGATCGGTTTGATCTCTAACCGTCATTTCATTAGGAACTCCAAGAACTTCACGGGCGCCCCTTCGAGAGCAATCCCAAGGTCACCCTGATCTCCCTCAACCCTGACTTGCCGGCCTCCAAGTCATCCAGTCCCCAAATTGGTCGGCAACCGAATTCCGCCCTCCCAAGACCATCTGCGTCCATCCACCACATCTGCGGTTCCAAACCCCTCGGACACCCAAAGCCTGTCCCCCCCACGCCATGCCCCAGTTCTCCCGCTACCTCGGCATCGACTACTCCGGCGCTCAGACCCCGACTAGCAGTCTCCCCGGATTGCGGCTCTTCTCCGCAACTCCCTCGTCTCCCCCACTCGAAATCCCGCCACCCCCAAGCCAGCGCAAATACTGGACCCGACGCGGCCTCGCCGAATGGCTCGCCACCGAACTCCTCCATGGCCCCCCGACCCTCGTCGGCATCGACCACGCCTTCTCCTTCCCCCTCCGCTACTTCGAAACCCACCGTCTGCCCCACGACTGGCCATCGTTCCTCGACGACTTCCACCACCACTGGCCAACAGATCAAGACCACATCACCATCGACCTCATCCGCACCGGCTCGTTCGGTCACGGAGCCAACCGCTCAGGCAACTCCCGCTGGCGCAGGCTAACAGAAGAACGCAGCCGCGCCGCCAAGTCCGTCTTCCACTTCGACGTCCAGGGCAGCGTCGCCAAATCAACCCACGCCGGCCTCCCATGGCTGCGCTACCTCCGCCAGCAACTCGGCACCCGACTCCATTTCTGGCCCTTCGACGGATGGGAACCTCCTCCCGACCGCTCCGTCATCGCCGAAATCTACCCCGCCCTCTGGAACCGCACCTTCCCCACCGAAGGCCGCAACGCCCACCAGCACGACGCCTACTCCGTCGCCCGCTGGATGCAGGAAACCGACGCCGCTAACCAACTCCCGGCCCACTTCTCCCCCGATCTCAACGAATCCATCCGCTCCCTCGCCCTCATCGAAGGTTGGATCCTCGGCCTTCCCTGAACCCCCATCGGCACCGCCGCCATCCATTGCTTGCATCATGATGAAAAAATGGGAATGTGCTTTTGTGGGTACCACCATTGAACTCCCCGACTCCCTGTTCCGCGAGGTGAAAGCCTCCGCCGCAAGTCAGGGCATGCTTCTCAAGGACTACGTCACTGAGGCCCTGCAGGACAAACTCGCCAAGCGGCCAACACACGCCGGAAAACCGTGGATGAAGTTCGCAGGCATCGCCGCCAATGACCCGGAGATGGTGGCCGAACTCAAGCGCATCGAGCAAATCGTGGATGAGCATTTCGAGCAAATCGAAACGGAACAGTGGAAATGATCGTCGACACCAACGGGCTCTCCGCATGGTGGCTCAATGAAACCGGATGGTGAACCTTCATCAGGCATTCCCATCAACCATCACCTCCCCGCCATCCT
>CANHUG010000181.1 GCA_947462995.1 Verrucomicrobiales bacterium
ATTCACCAGCAACGCCGTCTGCCGCTTCATGTTCTCCGGAATGCTGTCGTTCCCGCTCCCGCCTCCCTCCGCAATCTCCGGCGGCCCCACCCGCAACTTCTCGTCAGCCTCCCGCTTCAACCCGCTCTCCATATCCCTCACCAGCTCCAGGTGCCGCTCCAGCATCGCCCGGTCCTCCGCAGGCAACCGCCCCGCCGCCGTCCGCAACTCACCCCTTACCCCGTCCAGCACGCTCCCCATCGTCTCCCGCTCCTTCATGTGCCCGTAAAGATACCTCAACACCTGCCCGGGATCACTCATCGGCGTCATCGGCTGATTCGGCCCCCCATACGACCAGCGCGTCCACGGATCCGCACGGTCCGGCACCGCCACCCCTAACTCCAGCGACCCGAACCTCGTCCGCGTCGCCTCGTCCTTCTGAAAAAATCCCTTCAATTCCTGATCAATCGAAATCCCGCTCGCCCACCCCGCAGGCGTGTCCGACCCGCCCTGAATGTTCCCCGGAAACAACTCGATCCCCGTCAGCAGGCAACTCATCCCCCGCATGTGACCATCCCCGTCACCACGCACTTTGTTCGAAATCCCCTTCAACACCAGACAACGATCCCGCCACGGCTCCAGCGGAGCCAGAATCTTCCCGAACTCCATCCGCCCCTCCCGCTCCACCGGCCAGAATTCCTCCGGCACCGTCCCGTTCGGCGTAAACACAAACACCACCCGCCGCGGCCTGACACTCTGCACCCCGGCCCCCAGCACCGCACGCACCGACGGCAACGCACTCAGCAACGGCACCACCAGCGGAGATACCCCAAGGCGGCGGAACAAGGATCGTCGGGTCAATGTCTTCATGGCTTCACAACTTCGGATTTCTCAGCACGCTCCAGCGCATCCCGCGCCGGCACCATCGCAATCGCTACCACCAGCTCCCTCACACTGAACCCGCTCGCCGCAAACCCCTCATGCAGCCGCGTCAATGTGTCCGACCCGTACGCCCCAGGCACCTGCTTCACCATGTACTGAAACAACTGCCTCACAAATCCCTTCTGCGCCTCCCGGCTCGCCACCGCATGCCGCGCCAGATCCCGCGGCCCCCGCAGCATCACCATCTCCCCGCCCGCCGCCACATACTCGCTCTCGCTCATCACCGGCTTCCCGTTGTCCAGATACCTCAGCCGCCCCGTCGCATCATATCCCTCAAGGCTGAACCCTAGCGGATTGATCGTCCCGTGACAACCCATGCAGTTCTCGTCCTTCGTCAGCTCCGTCACCTTCTCACGCATCGTCAGATCCGCATGAAACTTCCCATCCATGAACGCAATCGCCATCGGCGGCGGCTTCAGAAATCTCCCCAGAATGCTCCGCGTCAGAAACACGCCCCGGTGAATCGGTGAACTGCTCCGGTGATACGCCAGCACACTCAGCAGATACGGATGCGTCAAAACCCCCGCTCGCTCCGACGCAGGAAACGTCACCGCCTCAAACTCCCCGCTCCCCTCAGGTCGCCGCGACGCCCCGTACATCTCCGCCATCGGCCCGTTCACATACAGATAATCCGCCTCCAGCAACTCCCGCCAGTCACCACTCCCCTCCCACACCACCCGCTCCACAAACATCTCTAACGACCGCCGCAGCGCCGCCACCATCTCCGGCGTGAACGCCGGATACTCCTTCCCGTCCTTCATCACCTCACCAGCCTCGTCCATACTCAGCCACTCACCGAAAAACGTCCGCAACTTCGCCCTCGTCAGCGGACTCCTCAACATCCGCCGCGCCTCCTTCTCCAATTCCCCCGCATCCTCCAGCTTCCCCTCCCCGGCCTTCTTTCTCAATCCCTCATCCGGCAACCCATCCCACATCGCCAGCGCCAACCGACCCGCCGCACGCCGCCCCGACCCTGCCCCCTCAGGCATCACCTCCGGATACAAAAACGATGGCGACTCCAGGATCCCCAGCACCGCCCGCCGCCCACCCGTCTCCACATCCGGCCCGCCCTCCACCAACCCCCGCAACCACCGCCTCTCCTCCTCTAACACTCCGCGCCGCCACGCCTTCGCAGCCACTCCCTCCACCCCCTTCATCATCCCCTCGACTTTCCCGCCAGCTCCACCCTCCAGCTCCGAAGCCACTTCCGCCGACGCCTCCAGCGCCGCCTCCGTCACCGCAGCATGCCACTCCCGTGACACCTCCATCCCCCGCCCGTATCCGGCACTCCCATCGTCAGGCGGCAACGCCGCCTGCACCGACACGACCCGCGGCCGCCGCTCCGGCATCAACGCCCACTCAGGCACTTCCTCCCACACCCCATGCGGCCGCTGCCACTCCAGCCGCACCCGCGCCGTCTTCTCCTTGAACTTGAAAAAATCCAACCGCACCGGCACCACACTCCCCCCTGGCAACACCATCCGCGCCGTCAACTCCCGCGCCGCATTCCCAGAACTCACCCACCCGTCAATCAACGCCGCATCCTCCCCTCCACGCCGACCCCCGCCACCAGCCGCATTCACCCACAACCTCACCCCATTCGTCGTCACCACCCGAAACCCATACTCCCCACTCTCCGGCACCCGCAACGACCCGCTCCACCCGATCGCAAACGCCTCCACCCCAATCTTGTCAGGCAACGGACTCCCCTCGCCCCAGTCAAACCCCACCTGCGCATCCACACGCTCCAGCACTTTCTTGTCATCCTTCCGGTCCCGGTCATTCCAATACACCGCACGCAATCCCATCCGCCCCTCGTCCCCTCCACCACTCTCCACCCCAGGCGTCAGCGCCGCCATCGACTTCCTCAACTGCTCGTTCGTCAGATGCTGAAACGCCAGCTTCGGAGGATCAATCCTCTCACGCGCCGCCGGAGAATAAAAAGCCTCGTAAACCCACGCCGCCACCCGCGCCGCATCCTCACCCACACACTCCTCAGGCGCATCCTCAGGCATCGTCCGGTCAATCAACCGCGTCAACGACTCCACCGTGCGCTCCCCATACAACGCCTCGTCATACTTGTCCGCCACTCCCTCCCCATGCTCCCCGTGACACGACGCACAACGCACCCGGTAAATCTCCGCACCCTCAGGATGCCGCACCCCAGCCTCCGCCGCCAGCGCCGCCCGCGGATCCGCCTCCGCACCCACAACATCCCCCGCCACCAACAGCACCAGCAACATCACAGTCTCTCGTTTCATTCGCAGCATCTCTCCTCTATCAACGCCCCCGCCAGCACTCTCCGCACCACCATCCCTCTCCTCAATCGCGGGATCCTCCCGACATTCCCCTGATGACACCTCCACTCCGCTCCGCTATTCTCCAAAACTTCAACCATCCCATGAAACGCCTCGCCATCCCCACCCTCGCCGCCGCCCTCGTCTGCCTCGTCTCCGCCCAAAACCCCAACCCCCAGCAAGGCCAGAATCAGGGCAACAACCCCAACCAACCCGTCGCCGACGCAGAAAACCGCACCGGCTTCTGGGACTGCTCCCTCCCAGGCGGCAACTTCACCATCGGCCTCGGCAAAATCTGCTCCGTCAGCATCCACGAATACGCCGTCACCGGCGGCCGCGTCACCGAAGCCGTCATCGATACCGAAGGCTCCGTCTGCGCTCGCTTCTACTTCATGGAACCCCTCAACGTCGGCGGCAACCTCGCCGCCACAGGCATCATCAAAGACCGCGTCGCAGATGTCCTCGAATCCGCAGCCGACCGCACCGGCACCGACAAGGTCTGGCGCAAGGTCCAGAAAGACTACCCCCTCGCCACCCACGCCCACACCGTCGACTACCGCCTCCAATCCCTCGCCAACCTTCAGGCCATCTTCAACTCCGCCAAAGGCGCATGGATGTCCGGCCGCGGCCGCAGCATCCGCATCACCGAATAATCTCCCCCACTCTCTCCACTCTCTAATTCCCGCACACAAAAATGCCTGCCGCCCCTCTCTGGGACGGCAGGCATTCTTTTTGTCAATCTCCTCAACCCCTCACTTCGCCGGAACCTTCAGCTCAACCCCATCCGGCCACTCCGCACCAGCATTGATCCACTGCTTCAGCAGCTCAATCTTCGCCTTGTCCGGACGCGGCGCCTTGTCCTTCGGCGGCATCGCATCCTCATCGTCCTCAGGCAGCAGCAGCGCCTTGATCAGCGCACTCTCGTCAGCCTTGCCAGCCACCAGCAGCTTGCTGTCCTCCCCGCCCTTCATCGCTCCAGCCTTCGTCTGCATGTTCAGCTTGCCCTTCGCCTTAGTCGAATTGTGGCACTTCACACACGACGCCTCAAGGATCGGCGCAATCTCCTTGGCAAAGTCCGGTCCCTCAGCGGCCACTCGGCCAGCCATCACTAGTGCAACGAAAAGTATTGTGGATTTCATTTGTATGGGTCTGTGAATCAATGTCGGCCGCAGGTCAACCTGCCCGCAGCACTCCGCACCCCTTACACCACCACTCCCACCCCAAGCCACCCTTTTTCACGGATTTTACCTCCCCTCCCCAAATCCACAAAAAGCCCGGAAGGTCTCACCCTCCGGGCTTCTTGTTCGCCGGAAATCAAATCCCCGACGGCGCTTGCTTCAACAGAACCGCCACGCGCCAGACGATCCCTCGCTCATTCACAGGCAAGTCATCCGACCGCCTCAGGCCTTCTTCGCAGCCTTCTTAGCCGCCTTCTTCGCAGGCGCCTTCTTCACCGCAGCCTTCTTCGCAGGCGCTTTCTTAGCCGCCGCCTTCTTCGCAGGGGCTTTCTTCACAGCCGCCTTCTTCGCAGGGGCAGCCTTCTTGGCCGCCGCCTTCTTCGCAGGTGCAGCCTTCTTCGCAGCTTTCTTCTTAACAGCCATGGTCTTAGGGTATGGGTTTGTTGGTTTGTTCCCGGCCGCGAAAGACACCGCGCGCCCGCGCGGGCGCAGCAGCATCCCAGCCGCAGCTCGGGCTTCCCCCGGAGTCAGACTGACCTCGGAGAGAATCTGTTGCACGAACTCCGCCGCCCGCCCGTTGAACACCCGGACCACAAGATCACGGATCACACTCCCCACCATCACTCCTCTCGTCTTCGTAGCAAAATATAGGTTCTGCTTCCCACTCGCAGTCTTCCGCACCAACCCCTTGCTCTCCAGATGCTGCAACACCGACAACACCGTCGTGTACGCTCGCCGCTTTCCGTCAGGCATCCCCGCAAGCACCTCATGCACCGTCGCCTCACCCGCCGTCCAGAGTACGGACAGTACCTGCAGTTCAAGATGAGATGGACGCGGAGTTTTCATGTTAGCAACCCGACAGCAACCGCCGGGCACCTGCTATGCAGTCATTCCCTACCGCAACTACTACGATTCTAGTATTTCGGTCAACACAATTATCTCCAGTCCGCAACATTTCCGCAACACCTCCCACAACACCTCCCCCCCCGCCTCCCTCTCTTCTTCGTCTCTCCTCCCTCTTGTCAGGCCTCCACCACACCCCTCAGCACCCGTCCTTGCACCAGCAGCTCTCTCGCCTATTACTCTCCCCCGTGATTGCCTCGATGTTCTCAGACCAGCCCGCCGTCAGCTTCGAAAACCCTGCCAGAGACCCCCTCGGCCGCGAACACATCGGCGGCCGTCTCGTCGCAGATGTCGACGCCCTCCTCCTCTTCTGGGAATTCCGCCACAACGTCTTCCGCAACGAAGGCCCACGCACCGTCAGAATCCCCTACGACGTCATCGACTCCGTCGTCTTCCGCCGCACCATGGGCCTCTGGAACCCGCGCCTCATCCTCTCCCTCACCGATCCAGCTCCGCTCGCCGAGGTCCCCGGAGCCAACACCGCCTCCGCCACGTTCCTCCTCTCAGGCCACTCCATCCGCACCGCCGCCTCCACCTTCATCAAACTCACCGAATTCCGCCGCTCCGAAGCTCGCCAGCAGCGCAGCGCCTCCCGCCTCGACTCCCTCACAAAGGAGGCCGGTCTGTGAACCCCTCCTGCCGCGACGCCCTCATCGTCGCTATCGGCGGCGGCTCCGGCGCCGTCCTCCGCTGGCTCGCCGCATCCTCCGCCAAAAACTTCAACCTCAGCCCGGTCGCCGCCATCTTCGCCGTCAATATCAGCGGCTGCTTCCTCTTCGGCTTCCTCCACGGCTTCACCCAGGCTCGCGGCCACTCATGGCGCCTCGCTCTCCTCACCGGCCTCCTCGGCGGCTACACCACCTTCTCCACCTTCAGCTGGGATTCCTATCAGCTCATCAGCTCAGGCAAACCCGCCGCCGCTCTCGCCAACGCCGCAGGCAGCTCCCTCGCCGGCATCGCAGCCATCTGGCTCGGCCTCCTCGCCGCAACTCGCTCGCTCTGAACATCCCCCATTTCATCATTTCCACGCGAATCCTCATGGCGTTCCAGGATTCATCATGGTAAACCCCTCAGGCAATCCATGAAAGAGTTCGCCTACATCCACGAAGAAGGGACCCTCCCGGAACCCCTCAACAGGATCGCCTTCTTCGAATCCTTCCAAAGCGGACATCTCAACGATATCCTCTACTCCAGCTACTTCCTCCAGGCTGACCCAGGCGACGAGGTCATCCGCCAAGGCCAGGACGATACCCGCATCTTCATCCTCCTCACAGGCGAACTCGAAGTCAGCAAAGACGGCGAACCCCTCGCCTCCATCTCCAAACCAGGCGAAATCTTCGGCGAAATGTCCGTCCTCGGCGACGAAAAACGCGCCGCCTCAGTCGTCGCCCGCACCAATACCCTCTGCCTCGTCATCGATCAGCAGTTCCTCCGCGAACTCAAACCTGAAGAAGACAACGCCAGCTACTACGCCGCCTTCTACGGCTTCATCTCCAGGGTCCTCGCCGCCAGACTCAAAAAGGCCTCCGAACTCATCACCCGTCTCGAGAAAGAACTTGAAGAGGTCAAAGCCAGAAAATAGCCTCACCACCCCTCACCCGCCGTACCCCCCATGAAAAAAATCGAAGCCATCATCAAGCCCTTCAAACTCGAAGACGTGAAAGCGGCTCTCTCGGAAATCGGCGTCCAGGGCATGACCGTCTCCGAAGTCCGCGGCTTCGGCCGCCAGAAAGGCCACACCGAAATCTACCGCGGCAGCGAATACACCGTCGACTTCGTCCCTAAAGTCAAAATCGAAATCGTCGTCGACGACGCCCGCTGCGACCAGGTCGTCCACTCCATCGCCAAAACCGCCAACACCGGCAAAATCGGCGACGGTAAAATCTTCGTCCTCCCAGTCGAAGACGCCGTCCGCATCCGCACCGGCGAACGCGGCAACGACGCCGTCGCCACCGGCGACGCCATCCCCTGACCCTTCCCACCCCCATGCAGGCCGCGGCCCCTCTGCCTTCCCGCCTGCGGTCGTTCTCTGGCCCGGCCCTCCTCCTCGCCTCCGCTCTCGCAGGCTCGCTCTCCCACGCCCAGTCCCACCACCCCAGCCAGACCCTGCCCTCCTCCTCGAGGCCCAGCCACCCCCCACCTCAGAAACGGCCCCAGCCCCGGACCCAACCCCGCCCCCTCCCAAACCACCCGCGCCTTCCCTCCCGCGCACCCGCTTCAACA
>CANHUG010000182.1 GCA_947462995.1 Verrucomicrobiales bacterium
GAGAGCTGTGATGGCTCACAGCAGTCCAGAGCCTGCGGCTGCTGGTTCGGAGGGGTGGCGTCCCTACAGGACGCTAGATTATGTTATTGGTGTTGACCTGGGGCGATTGCCCCAGGCTGGTATAGGTTGTCCCTTTGGGACAAGTGGATGATGGCGGGAAGCGAAGGGGGATGGGGGGGATTTGAGATTTGAGATTTGAAATGGGCGGGTTGGGAGAGGGGGCGGGTTCGGAGAGGGCGTGTGGGGAGGGCTTGCAGGCGTGCTCCGCACGCGAGAGAGAGCTGTGATTCTCCCAGCAGTCCAGAGCCTGCGGCTGCTTGTTCGGAGGGGCTTGTTGCGCCCTTTCAGGGCTTGGTGTGTTTGGTTGTGGGTTTCCTGGGGCGATGCCCCAGGCTGGTATACGTTGTCCCTTTGGGACAAGTGGATGAAGGAGAGGAGGCGCTTGCGGGGGGAGGGGAAGTGGGGTGAGGGGTGGGGTGGGATGAGAGATTTGCTGCCAATGGGAAGGCCGGTGCTGGTGCTTGCGCCGATGCAGGATGTGACGGATTTGCCGTTCATGCGCATCATGGCGCGGCGCGGGGGGCCTGATGTGTATGTGACGGAGTATTTCCGGGTGCACAGTGATTCGCGGCCGGAGGCGCATATTTTGAGGTCGGTGTGCGAGCATGGGACGGGGCGGCCGGTGTTTGCGCAGATGATCGGGCAGGATATTGGGTCGCTGGTGCGGACGGCGAAGGAGTTGCTGAAGTATCCGGTGGCGGGGATTGATTTGAATCTGGGGTGTCCGGCGCCGGTGGTGTGCCGGAAGGATGCTGGGGGTGGGTTGTTGCGGTATCCGGAGAGGATTGAGGCGATTGTGGGGGCGTTGCGGGAGGCGGTGGGGGAGGGTCGGTTTACGGTGAAGTGCCGGTTGGGGTTTGATGATGCGGAGGGGTTTGGGAGGTTGCTGGGGATTTTCGGGCGGCATCGGCCGGATGCGGTGACGATTCATGCGCGGACGGTGCGGGATGGGTATCGGACGCCGGTGCGGCCGGATCCGGTGGTGGTGGCGGTGCGGGAGATGGGGTGTCCGGTGATTGCGAACGGGAATGTGGTGGATGTGGCGACGGGGCAGGCGTGGTTGCGGCAGAGCGGGGCAGCGGGGTTGATGATCGGGCGCGGGGCGATCCGGAATCCGTGGATTTTCGAGCAGCTGCGGGCGTCGTGGGAGGGACGGGAGGGGCCGGAGCCGACGGGGAATGATGTGCTGGAGTACGTGCAGGAATTGTGGGATGAGACTGGGGCGTGCGAGCGGAAGTTTCACGAGGGCAAGCACGTGGCGAAGATGAAGAAGTACCTGAATTACATCAGTCAGGGGACGTGGGGGGACGGGATGTTCGAGCACCGGATCCGGCGGGCGGAGACGAGTGGGGAATTTTTCGGGATCTGCCGGGAATATCTGGGGCATGACGAGCCGGTGGCGGCGCGGCCGCCGGAGACGTCGACGTTTTTCTGCGGGTTCGGGGCGTTGCTGGAGGGTGAGGCGGGGGAGGTGGGGGAGTGAAATCGTGGTGAGCGGGCGGTTGCGCTGAGGGGCGGGATCGGCGAATCGGGCGGGAAGAATTGAGAGCCTGCGATATGAAACGAACGAGACTGATGCTGGTGATGGGGATGCTGCCGCTGGTGGTGTTGCCTGGATGTGTGACGCCTGGTCCGGAGGCGGGGAGTTTTGCGGCGGTGGAGCCGGTGCTGGAGCGGAACTGTGTGCATTGTCACGGGAAGAACCGGTTGAAGTTCATGCCGGCGATCGGGACGAGTGCGGAGCTTGGGAAGTTGAGGGGGGATGCGAAGCTGATTGTGCCAGGGAAGCCTGAGGCGAGTCGGTTTTATCAGGTGACGATTCTGGGTGATGACATGCCGGGGGCGATGCCGCCGAGTGGGCATGCGATTTCGAAGCGGGAGACGGAGACGATCCGGCGGTGGATTCTGGCGGGTGCGCCGGTGCCGGAGGTGGCGGTGCCGTTGGTGCCGATCGGGAACGTGCCGAGGTCGCGGTGAGGTGTTAGGGGGCAACCCCCTTGGGGTTGGTGATTTGTTGGGGGGTGGACCCAGGGTAGGCCTGCGTGGCGCAGTCCAACCCTGGGCTGAGGGACGCAATCCCTTTGGGATTGGGGTCACAGGCAGGATGCGTGTGACAGTGGCTTGTTGTGGGGGGTGGGGGACAGGAATGTCCACCATCCTTTGCTAGTTGTCAGCGGGTGGTGGTGGTGGGGCTGCGGTCGGTGAGCCAGCGGGTGAGGGCGTCGAGGGCGGCGGGGCGGTCGACGTCGTGGAGGATGAGGTGGTAGGAGTTGGGGAAGAAGACCTTCTGGCGGTCGGGGGCGGCGATGGCGTTGAAGAAGCGCTCGATCTGATCTGGCGGGGTGAGTGGGTCGTTAGGGGTGTAGAGGACGAGTGTGGGGATGCGGATGCGTGCGGCGGCGGCGGAGCTGCCGCGCATGAGGACATCGACCTCGCGGAAGAGCCGGAAGGTGAAGTCTTTGACGTAGTGAGCGGTGTGCTGCATCTGGCCGCGGTGGGTGGTATTGCTGGTGACCTGGACCTCGCTGTTGCCGAGTTTTTCGAGGGAGATGCGCTTATCGGGGAGGACGTGGAGGAGACTGCGGAGGAGGAGATTGCGGACGGGCGGGGGGCGGAGAGTGTCGCGGAGGGAGACGACAGGGGAGGCGAGGATGATGCCGGAGACGGGCGGGGAGTTGTCAGGCGGGTGGTCGTGTTCGGTGTTGCCTGCGGAGTCGATGGTGATGAGGGCGCCGAGACTTTCGCCGAACCAGAAGAGCGGGAGGTCCGGGTTTTCGCGGCGGACGAGGGAGGTGAAGTCGCGGAGGTCTTCGCGCCACTGGCGGTGCGAGTTGATGTCGCCGCGGCGGCGCGTGTCGGGGTCGTTGCCCTGGCCGCGGAGCTGCATGCCGTAGAGGGTGAAGCCGAGGGGCGGGAGGTGTTCGCCGGCTGGCCAGAAGTCGCTGGCTGCGCCGCTGAGCCCGTGGATGCAGATGACGACCCCGCGTTGGGGGGTGGAGGCGGGCGGGGACCACTTGGTGAAGGGGAGTTCCTTGCCGTCGCGGCAGGTCCAGCGGTTGTGAGCGGAGTCCATGGTGAGGCGTGGGAGACGTGGGCGAGTGGGGTCGAGGCGCGGGGCGGCGCATTGGCAGCAGAGCAGGGCGGCCAGAAGACAGAGCAGGAGACGCACCGGTGCGATGGCGGGCATGCGGTGGGTGGGGAGCAAAGCTGGGGGGGAGCGAGGGGAGGGGATCAGCCTCCGGTTTTATGGATCTCGACGCGGCGGTTAGGCTGCTGCGTGGCGGCGGAACCGTTGGGGTCGACGTCCGGGAGGGTTTCGAGTTCGCCGCGGCCTTCGACGACGATGTTGGCGCCGTCGAGGCGGAGACTCTGGACGAGCCAGTCCTTGACGGCCTGGGCGCGGGCTTCGCTGAGGGTTTGGTTAGAAGCCTCGTCGCCGATGGTGTCGGTGTGGCCGATGAGGCGGAACGTGGCTCCGGCGTTGGATTGGATGATGGCGCCGAGTTTCATGAGACTGACGCGTGCTTCTTCGCGGAGCTGGGAGGAACCGAAGTCGAAGAGGAGATCGGTGCGGAGCATGGCTTTGAAGTCGCCGGCGATGGGGCCTTTGAAGTTGGCGAGATCGTCGAGGGAGGAGAAGCCGTCGATGCCGCCGTTGCCGCCGCTGCCATTTTTGAGGGATTTGAGGACATCGCCTTTGAGGTCGGCGGAGCCGGCGTTGGAGGCGCTGTCGATGATGAGCTGGTCGGAGTCGGGGGCGGCGGCGCTGGGGGAGGAGACGGCGGGCTTGGAGAGGAGCCCGTCTTTGAGGGAGCCTTCGAGGGACTGGCGGACGTCGGCGGGATCGTCGAGGAGATCGCCTGCGGTGCCGGCGACGGGTTTACTGAGCGTGAGGTTGGCGGCGGGGGTGGAGATGGAAGGCGTGAGGACGACGGCGCGGTCCTTGATGGCTTCGGCGAGTTCGGAGATGTCGGGGAGCTTGGTGGGCGGGGGGAGTTCCGTTTTGTTGGTGAAGTCGGGTGCTTCCGGTGTGAGGTCTGGGGAGGACGGGACATTGCGGATGGAGACTTGTTCGAGATCGATTTCGAAGACACCGGTCTGTGGGGACGCGGTCATTTCCTCGACGACCGAGCGGGAGGGGAGGCGGAGCCGTTTGAGGGCGACGAAGAGCCCGGCGTGGACGACGATGGAAGTGGAGACGGCGGCGAGGATCCACCAGCGGAGATCCCATGCCGTGGTGGTGGAGCGGAAGCCTTGGCCGGAGCCGAGGGCGTCCCAGCGGGGAACTGGAGACTTGGACATGTGGAGAGATGCACGAAGGCGCGTGGAGGTGCAATGAGGGAAAGGGCTGGTGAGCCGCGGGTGCGGAAGAGTGAGACGTTGCGTGGTGGGGGGGAAGCGGGTGGGATGGGAGGATGCGTTTGAAACAGATTTCAGTCCTGACGGCCACGGTGTTGATGGTTCTGCCTGCGGGGGCGGAGGAGAAGTTTGTGAACATGTTCAGCGGGAGTGATTTGTCCGGCTGGGTGAATGTGAACGGGGCTCCGGAGACGTGGAAGCTGGGGGATGACGGGGTGTTGCGGTGCACGGGGCAACCGGTGGCGGCGCTGCGGACGGTGAGGCAGTATGAGAATTTCGTGCTGGAGCTGGAGTGGCGGCACATGAAGGCCGGGGGGAATGCGGGGATTTTTGTGTGGGCGTCGCCATTGCCTGCGACTGGTCAGCCGTTTCTGCGGGCGATCGAGGTGCAGGTGCTGGATAACGGGTATGACGTGAAGGGACGGAACGAGTGGTACACGACGCACGGGGATATTTTTCCGATTCACGGGCATGTGATGAAGCCGGGTGGTAGGGCGAGCGGGATGCGGGCGTTTCCGGCGGCGGAGCATTCGAAGAGTTCGCCGGAGTGGAACAGTTATCGGGTGGAGGCGAAGGACGGGACGCTGGCATTGTTTGTGAACGGGGTGAAAGTGACGACGGGGAGTGAGTGTCGGTGGCGGAAAGGGTATCTCGGGTTGGAGAGTGAGGGGTCGCCGACCGAGTGGCGGAATGTGCGGATGTGCGAGTTGCCTGCGAGCGGGGCTGGTGAGGCGGAGAGTGCGCCGGTGATGGCTCCGGGGATGGTGCCGATTTACACGGGGACGGATTTGCGCGGTTGGGTGGCGACGAAGGGGACGAAGGAGACGTGGCAGGTGCAGGACTGGGTGTTTACGGGGACGGATCCTGCGGGCGAGCTGACGACCGAGATGGATCAGTCGAGTGCGGAATATGTGCTGGACGTGAAGGGGCCGGATGCGTTGCCGGAGACCCCGCGGGTGGTGGTGAGTCAGAAAGGGCGGCCGCTGATCATGAGCAGTGATCTGGACGCGGGGAAGTGGACGCGGTTCCGGCTGGATGAGAAGGGCGTGGTGAAGGGGGCGCTGACGTGGAATCAGGAAGGTGTGGTGGAGCGCGTGCTGCCGACGAAGCTGGAAGCGCCGGTTTCGCTGACCCTGCATGGTGGGAACAGTTTCGGGAATGCCTTTATGCGGGCGGCGCAGCAGTTGGCTCCGGAGGGGGCGAAGCCGAAGGAGTGAGGGGGCTGGGCGGTTAGATTCCCGGTCAGGCGGAGCCTGTCGAAAATGCGTTTCAGGATGGGCTGAGGATTAGCCCCCTGTCGGTGAACGGTTCATTGGAAATCCGGTTGCTGGATGCGTCGATTTCTTCACCCTGCGGATTCATGATGCGTCATCTTCCTGTCAAATCCTCGCTTTTTCAGTCGAATCGCGACCGCCTGCGCGGATTGCTGCCTGAGAAGTCACTTGTGGTGGTCAATGCCAACGACATTCCGCCGACGAATGCGGATGCGGTGATGATTCCGGTGCCGAACAGTGATTTGTTTTATCTGACGGGGGTGGCGCAGGAGGAGTCGGTGCTGGTGATTTGTCCGGATGCGCATGAGGAGAAGCACCGGGAGATTCTGTTTTTGCGGGAGACGAGCGAGCACATTGCGGTGTGGGAGGGTTTCAAGCTGACGAAGGAGCAGGCTCGTGCGACGAGCGGCGTGCGGACGGTGATGTGGCTGCAGGAGTTTCCGGTGATGATGCGGCGCTTGATGTGTGAGTCGGACCATGTGTTTC
The DNA here is from genome assembly GCA_947462995.1 of Verrucomicrobiales bacterium. Classification (GTDB taxonomy): domain Bacteria; phylum Verrucomicrobiota; class Verrucomicrobiia; order Verrucomicrobiales; family V1-33; genus V1-33. The sequence goes on from CANHUG010000182.1 coordinate 6,180, forward strand.
TGAATTCGAACGAGCATGCGCGTGCGGACATTGTGGTGGAGTCGCGCGAGGCGCGGTTTGTGCGGGAGACGGTGGCGATGTGGCCGTTGCACCGGTATCATCGGCTTGCGAGGCTGATGCATGAGTTGCGGCCGGTGAAGAGCGATGAGGAGATTGCGCTGCTGAAGGAGGCGTGCCGGATTACGGGGGATGGGTTCCGGCGGTTGCTGGGGTTTGTGCGGCCGGGCGTGCATGAGTTCGAGGTCGAGGCGGAACTGGCGCATGAATTCATCCGGCAGCGCGGGCGGTTTGCGTACAACCCGATCATTGCGTCGGGGAACAATGCGAACGCGCTGCACTATCTGGACAACAATGCGGTGTGCAAAAAGGGGGACGTGCTGCTCCTCGATGTGGCGTCGACGTATGCGAATTATAATGCGGACCTGACGCGGACGATTCCGGTGAGCGGGAAGTTCACGAAGCGTCAGCGGGAAGTGTATGATGCGGTGCTGCGGGTGTTGCGCGGGTGCATCAAGAATCTGGTGCCGGGCAAGCTGCCGAAGGACTGGCAGCGCGAGGCGGAGGAACTGACCCAGGTGGAGTTGCTGAAGCTGGGGTTGATTACGGAGAAGGACATCAAGAAGCAGGATCCGGAGAAGCCGGCGCTGAAGAAGTATTTCATGCATGGCGTGGGTCACCCGCTGGGGCTGGACGTGCACGATGTGGCGGCGATTGGTGCGCCGTTTGCGCCGGGTTGGGTGATGACGGTGGAGCCGGGGATTTACATTCCGGATGAAGGGTTTGGGATCCGGCTGGAGAACGACGTGCTGATCACGGCGGACGGGACGGTGGATCTGATGGCGGATATTCCGATCGAGGCGGCGGAGATTGAGTCGCTGATGAAGAAGGCGCGGGGCTGAGGGGGGGGCACGTCCTTGGTGAGCTATTGGCGTGTGGAGCCAGGGTAGGGCTGCGTGGAGCGGGCCGGCTTTGGGCTGCAATGACGTTGGGATTGTGGGGCTTGTGGAGAGAGGCGCGAGTACGGGCTTGTTCGGAGGGGCGGGTAGGCGCACTCCGTGCGCTAGGGAGAGCTGTGATTGCTCACAGCAGTCCGTGCGCTGATGCGCTTATGAAACAAACCAGTGAAAGTCTGAGTCTTGAAGCAACGCGCTACCTCAAGGTAGCCGAGGGCTACTGCGTGTCCGCGAGGGCAGGTGGAGAGCAGCCCGAGGCGA
>CANHUG010000183.1 GCA_947462995.1 Verrucomicrobiales bacterium
GAGGCGGGGAGACGGGTGGTGGTGTGCGAGGCGTCGGATGGGGTGGGCGGGAGAGTGCGGACGGATGAGGTGGGAGGGTATCGGGTTGATAGGGGGTTTCAGGTGTTGCTGACGTCGTATCCGGAGGTGCGGGCGGTGTTTGACATGGAGGCGCTGAGCTTGCGGGAGTTTTTTGCCGGAGCGCTGGTGCGGCGGGGAGGACGATGGTTGCGGGTGGCGAATCCTTTGAGGGCTCCGGTGGCGGCGATGCGGAGCTTGATGGAGACCCCGCCGGGTTGGGGGGATAAGTTGAGGAGCGGGCTACTGACGGCGCGGTTGGCTAGCGGGTTGACGGATCCTGAGATGATGGAGGAGGAGAGCGCGGGGGAGTTGATAGGGCGGAGTGTTTCCGGGGAGATGACGGACATGTTTTTCCGGCCGTTTTTTGGCGGCGTGTTTCTGGATAGGGAACTGCGGACGAGTGCGCGGTGGTTTGCGTGGTTGTACCGGTTGTTTGCGACTGGGGGGACGGCGGTGCCGGCGAAGGGGATGGGGGAGATGTCAGGACAACTGGCGGGGATGCTGCCGCGCGGAGTGGTGCGGTTGGGGTGCCGCGTGCGGGGGCTGGTGGAGGGAGGTGTGGTGCTGGACGATGGGTTGGACGTGCGGGCGAGGGCGGTGGTGGTGGCGGTGGAGGGTCGGGAGGCGGATCGGCTGCTGGGACGGGAGGCGGGGGCGATGCGGGCGACGGGTGCGTATGCGTTCGGGGCTGAGCGGGCTCCGTTAGGGGATGGGGCGGTTTTGCTGAACGGGGATGGGGTTGGGGGCGGGCCGGTGAATCATGCGGCGGTGATGAGCAATGTGAGTGCGGAGCTTGCGCCGCCGGGCAGGGCGCTGATTACGGCGGCGACGTTGCCCGGGGTGGAGGGCTGGGATGATGCGGAGGCGGTGAGGAAGCAGCTGGCGGGTTGGTTTGGTCCGCAGGTTGAGGGATGGGAGCTGCTGAGCGGGAAGGTGATTGCGGAAGCCCTGCCGGAGGAAGCGGCGTGTGCGCCGAGGTTTGAAGGATCGCCGACGCGGGTGCGGGCCGGTGTTTATGTCTGTGGCGACCACACGGCGACGCCTTCGATCAATGGGGCGCTGGTGTCGGGACGCCGGGCCGCGGAGGAGTGTCTAGCGGACTGGTGAGACGGGGAAGTTGGGGGGCTAGCGACGGGCTTGGCGGAGCCTTGCGAGGCAAGCGGAGGGGGAGTCGAGGGTGATGAGGGCCTCGCCGAAGGCGAGGAGCTGGGGTTCGTCGAGGCGGCGGAGGAGAGTGGCTGCGGTTTTGGGGATGCTTGGGAATTTCCGGTGCATGAGGTGGAGGGCGAACTGGCGGGTGCCTTCGAGACGGCCTTTTTCGAGGCCTTCTTCACGGCCTATTTCGAGGCCTTCTTCACGGCCTATTTCGAGGCCTTCGATACGGCCCTGGACACGACCGGCGTGGATGAACGGGTTGACGAGTTTAGGCATGCCTTGCGGACTGGTGAGATGGGGAGGTTGGGGGGCTAGCGACGGGCTTGGCGGAGCCATGCGAGGCAAGCTGAGGGGGAGTCGAGGGTGATGAGAGCGTCACCGAAGTCGAGGAGCTGGGGTTCGTCGAGGCGACGGAGGAGAGAGGCGGCGTTTTTGCTGATGCTTGGGAATTTCCGGTGCATGAGGTGGAGGGCGAACTGGCGGGTGCCTTCGAGACGGCCCTGTTCGAGGCCTTGTTCGAGGCCTTCTTCACGGCCTATTTCGAGGCCTTCGATACGGCCCTGGACACGACCGGCGTGGATGAACGGGTTGACGAGTTTCGGCATGGCGGCGAGGGCGGGTTCGTTCTTGGCGATGGTAGCGACTTTGGAGGCGACTTGCAAGGCCAGGGAATCTTCGAGGGAGAGGTAGTGGCGGACGAATTCGGTGGCGGCTTCGAATTCGTCGTGGGGGAGTTTCTGGCGGAGGGATTCGGCGAGGGTTTCGACGATGGCGGTGACTTGTTGGGCGGGGGAGAGGGGAGTGAGGGCGGAGAGGGCGAGCGCGGCGACGTTGCGGCTGCGGAGGAGAGGTTCCGGGTTGAGTCTTTGGAACTGGATGACTGGGCACTTGATGCGGAAAGTGGCGACCTTGCCGAAGACCCAGTTGAGCTGCGGCGGGCGGAGGTTCTTTGGGATGGAACCCGTGAGGAGGAGCATGGGGAGGACGGGGAGGTGGTAGCGGATGCTGTCGCGGAGGGCGTATTCGCCGGTCCGTTCGATCATGGCGGGGTGGGTGGAGCTTTGGCTTTCGATGTGGATGAGGAAGGCGACGTCCTTGTTGTGCTGACGGGACTTGATGAGGATGTCGCCGCTGCGGCGTGGGGAGCGGCGGGAGCCGGGGTGTTCCTTGTCGATGTAGTCGAGGTGGTTGAGGTCTGCGAAGTCGGCGAGGGCGGGGAGGAAAGCGCGGCAGAAGTCGCGGAAGAGGCGCGGCTGCAGCAGTAGGTTTTTGATGAGGTCGTCGTGGGTGGGCGTTCGGTCGTGGCCGCGCATGGGCGGATGGTTGTGCCCTGCGTAGCGGCACGCAAGCAGAATGCGGGAAAAATAGAGATGCGGTAAATCTGAATAACCCTCTGCGGAGGGGTATAGTCAACGGGCGATGGCGCCGCTGACGGGGCGGGAGCGTGGGTGGCCGAGGAAGTCGGATTTTTCGAGGAAGCGCGGGTCGGCGGAGTTGAAGGGGGCGTCGGGGGCTGGGGTGGCGTCGTGTTTTGAGCCGTCCGGGGAGAGGCTAGGGAGGTCTGTGAGGCCGCGGCCTATGGAGCAGCCGGTTCTGGGGCCGTTGCCGAGGACGACATTGCCTGCGGAGGTGACGCCGGAGGAGCCGTTGGTGAAGAGGATGGCATTTTCCTCTGTGGAGTAGAGGACATTGTTGGCGAGGACCATGCCTTCGCGGTCGTTCCATGAGTTGGCGCGGAAGGCGTGGGCTCGGTTGACGATGGTATTGTGGACGACCTTGAGGTTGGCGGATTTGCCCTGGTGGTCGGTGCTGGCGAAGCCAGCGTGGGCGCCGTTGATGAGGACATTGTTGCGGACGAGGGCGTCGCCCTGGACCTGCATGACGTGGTCGGCGCTGTTGTAGCAGAGATTGCGTTCGATGGTATTGACCGGCTTTCCGTTGGTGCCGTAGACGGTGATGCAGGGGTAGTTCGTGTCGTGGACGTGATTTTCGGCGATGAGATTGCCCCATGAGCCTTGTTTGACCTCGATACCGTCGCCTTGTTCGCCGCGGCAGTCGTGGACGTGGTTGAGGGCGATGATGCTTTCGGACATGATGTGGTCGCCGTTGTTGGCTCCGAGGTAGAAGCCTTCGGCGTGGCCGGCGCCGTGGTGGATGTGGTTGCGTGTGAGGTGGAGGTGGGAGGTGTTAGCGCTGTTGGCGCTGACGCAGACCTCGCCGGTGTGGTGGATGTGGCATTGGTCGAGCCAGAAGTTGGAGACTTGGCCGATGCGGATGCCGTGGCTGCCGCCGGTGAATTCGAGGCCGCGGAGGCAGAGGAACTGGACAGGTTTGGCCTGACCGATGTTGATGACGTTTTGCTGGTCGTCGGGGCGGGTGATGATGACCTTGGCGTTTTTGGCGGCGGTGATCCAGACGGGTGCGGAGGCGGTGCCGGTGGTGAGGACGTCCCACATGCGGTTGATGGAGTAGGTACCGGAGGCGATTTCGAGGTGGTCGCCTGGCTGGAGGGCGGCGATGGCCTTGACGAGGGCGTCGCCGTTGGGGTCGGAGTGCTGGATGGTGCGTTTTGGTTTGGAGGCGGCCCATGAGGGGTCGTAGGGGGAGTCAGCAGGGGCGGAGATGGCGAGGGCGAAGGTGGCGAGGGTGAGGAGGAGTGAGGGGCGCATGGTGGGAGGGAGGATGGATGGGAGCGGGCGGCGAGTGTGGTCCGGCTTTCCGTATGATGTGGGAAGGGGTGGTGGCATTGGCCCTGCGGGTAATCTTTCAGGAAACGGAGATTTTTTCGAAATTTCTTGTCCTCCGGCCGGAGAACCCGGCAGTTTGTGCATATCCATTCAAACGAAACCCCCAGAAATGACTACATCTATGACCGCCCGAGTTTTTGCCGCCATTGCCATGCTTTCGAGCATTTCGGTATCCAGTGCGGATGACCACAAAGTGATTGAGGAAGCGATGAAGGGAGGGTTCAAAGGGGACACGTCGCTGGCGAAGCTGGCGTCGGAGGGGAAGGCCTCGAAGGAGGACATTGCGAAGCTGAAGGCGTATTGCGAGTCGCTGGTGAAGGCGAAGCCGCCGGTGGGCGATGATGCTTCGTGGAAGACGAAGACGGAAGCGCTGCTGAAGTCGGTGGTTGACCTTGAGAGTGGTGCGGCGGATGCGCCGAAGGCGTTTGAGAAGGCGGCAAACTGCAAGGCCTGCCATGAAGTGCACAAGCCGAAGAAGAAGTGATAGCGGCCGGGACATTGTGATCCCGGAACGATGATTTGGCGGCCGGACTGGTGGAAAACACTGGTCCGGCCGTCTTTTGTTTTTGAGGAGTTAGGATGCGGGTGTGGTTGGGGAGGGGGAGTGTTGGGTGAGGAAGTCGAGGATGCGGCGGTCGTGCCAGCGTTGCCAGCCTTGTGCGGGGTCTGGGAAGCCGACGTGGCCGCCGAAGCGGGAGGATTCCATGTGAAAGAGTGGGTGAGGGGCGGCGATGGAATCGGGGAAGGAAGGGGTGGCGAGGAGCGGGTCGTCGAGGGCGTTGAGGAGGAGGGAGGGGATGGAGAGGTTGGGGAGGAGCGGGAGGGCGGAGGCGCGTTGCCAGTAGTCTTCGGCGCTGGAGAAGCCGTGGAGTGGGGCGGTGACTCGGTGGTCGAAGTCGTGGATGGAGCGGATGGAGCGGAGGTTGGCGGGGTCGAGCGAGCCGGGGAACTGGCGGGCTTTGGCGAGGGCTTTGGGGATGAGGGACTTGAGGAAACGGAGCAGGTAGAGACGGTTGCGGGGTTGGTCGAGGGCTTGGGCGCTGGAGGCGAGGTGGACGGGTGCGGAGACGGCGATGGCGGCGGAGACGGCGCGGTGGGGAGGGGATTCGGCGGCGTATTTGAGGGTGAGGTTGCCGCCGAGGCTGAAGCCGACGAGGGCGATGGAGGAGGCTCGTGGGGCGGCGTGGGAGACGACGAGGCGGAGGTCGTCGGAGGCACCGCTGTGGTAGGATTGGGGGAGACGGTTGGGGATGCCGCCGCAGGAGCGGTAGTTCCATGCGAGGATGTTCCAGCCGGCGGCGTGGAGGGTGCGGGCGAGACTGCGGATGTAGGGGGCGTTGAAGCTGCCTTCGAGACCGTGGGAGAGGATGGCGAGCGGGGCAGGTGGCGTGGCTGGGCGGAGCATCCATGCGAGGTCGAGGAAGTCGGAGTCGGGGAGTTCGAGCCGTTCGAACGCGGACCATTGATCTGGACCGGCTGGGAAGAAGCTGGAGAGGATGGTGGCGGTGTGGCCGTGTCTGAGGAAACGCGGAGGGAGGTAGGATGAGGAGACGACGGGCACGGGGTGGGGAAGGTGGGCGAGGGGAGGATCGGGCTCAAGAGAGTGGTGGCGCTTGCGTGGGTGGAGGGGCGGGAGTACTCGGGAGGGATGAGACCATTGAAATTACTTGTGACGGGGTGCCGTGGGCGGATGGGGCAGGCGGTGGCGGAGAGTGCGGCGGCGGATCCTGATGTGGTGGCGGAGCGGCTGATTGATGCCGGGGATGATCTTGAGGAGAATCTGGCGGCGTGTGATGCGGTGGTGGATTTTTCGCATCATTCGTTCACGCGGGAGCTGACGGCGGCGTGTGTGGCGGCGGGGAAGCCGCTGGTGATTGGGACGACGGGGCATGATGGGGGAACGGAGGCGTTCATCCGGGAGGCGTCGCTGCGGTTGCCGGTGGTGTTTGCGCCGAATTTCAGTGTGGGTGTGAATACGTTGTTCTGGCTGACGCGTCGGGCGGCGGAGATCCTGGGGCCGGATTTTGATCTGGAGGTGGTGGAGATGCATCATCACCGGAAGATTGACAGCCCGAGCGGGACGGCGCGGCGCCTGGCGGAGATTCTTTGTGAGGTGGCAGGGTTATCCTATCAGGATGATGTGAGGCATGGGCGGCATGGGAATGTGGGAGCGCGGACGAAGCGTGAGATCGGGATGCATGCGGTGCGCGGAGGGGATGTGGTGGGGGATCACACGGTGATGTTTGCGGCGCTAGGGGAGCGGGTGGAGCTGACGCACAAGGCGAGCAGCCGGGATACGTTTGCGAACGGGGCGGTGCGTGCGGCGAAGTGGCTGACGGGGCGTGCGCCGGGGTTGTATGATATGGAAGACGTGCTGGGGCTGCGAGAGCGTTAGGATTATGGAGTGCGGGATTGCGTTGGGGTCTAATCTCGGGGATCGGCTGGCAGCGCTGCGGGAGGCGGTGCGGCGGATGTCTGTCGGGTGCGGGCAGGTGGTGGCGGTTTCGCCGGTGTATGAGACAGAGCCGGTGGATTGTCCGGAGGGATCCGGGGCATTTCTGAATGCGGTAGTGGTGCTGGAGAGCGGGCTGGGGTTGCTGGAGCTGTTGAGGGAGCTGCAGGGGATCGAGCGTGCGATGGGGCGGCCGGGGGAGAGGGGGAGGAATGCGCCGCGGACGGTGGATCTGGACGTGTTGTATGCGGGCGGGGAGACGTGGCGGGATGCGGAGCTGACGGTGCCACATCCGAGGATTGGGGAGCGGCGGTTTGTGCTGGAGCCGCTGGCGGCGGTGCGGCCGGGGTTGGTGTTGCCGGGCCAGGAGCGGAGCGCGGCGGAATTGCTAGCCGGGCTGGAGAGCGGCGAGGGACCCTTGCGGATTTACTGCGAGGGCGACTGGCGTTGAGTGGGCTGCGAGCGCCCTGTGGAGTCAGGGCTGGGCGGGTTTGGGGCCGAGACAGAACAGTTTGTGAGCGGTGCGGATGATGAGACGGCCACCGGCGATGGCAGGGGTGGAGTCGCAGGGGTCGCCGAGTTCTGCGGTGCCGAGGAGTTTGAAAGAGTCGGGGTTGGCGCTGACGACGGCGATTTTGCCGGAGCGGCTGATGCAGAAGATGCGGTCGCCTGAGGAGACTGGGGAGCTGTAGGCCTGATCCTGGAAGACCCGTTCGCTCCATGAGTGGGTGCCGGTTTCCGAGTTGACTGAGGAGAGGATGCCGCCGTCGCCGAGGAGGAGGAAGTGTTTGTCGAGGGCGAGGGGCGTGGGGACGTAGGGGAGCCCTTTGCCGTTTTCCCAGAGACGCGAGCCGTCTTTGAGGCGGACGGCGATGGCGGCGTTGGCTTTGCCGCCCTGGCCGACGGTGGCGAAGCAGATGCCGTTGGTGATGGTGGGGGAGCCGACGGCGCGCTGGCCGGGTTGGGGGTTATC
>CANHUG010000184.1 GCA_947462995.1 Verrucomicrobiales bacterium
CCCCTCGCATCAGGACACCCGAAAATCACCCGCCGGATCCGGCAATGCACAATCGCACCCGCACACATCGGACACGGCTCCTTCGTCACATACAAATCACAATCCGTCAGCCGCCAGTCGTCCACCACACTCTCCGCCTGCGTCAGCGCCAGCATCTCCGCATGCGCCGTCGCATCCCTCAACGTCTCCACCTGGTTCCACGCCCGCGCAATAATGCTCCCCCCACGCACAATCACCGCCCCAATCGGCACCTCATCCTTCGCAGCCGCTCGCTGCGCCATCCGCAACGCCTCCCCCATGAAATACTGGTCACTCGCAATGTCTATCACCGGATCAGAACCTGGCGCTTCAGGATGAATCATCACCCCCACTCCACCAGCACTCCCACGCCGCCAATCGCAAATTGCCGCCCGCTCCTTGCTTTTGCCCGCGACCGTGGCACGAATCCCCCCGCCTTATGGAAAGCCAGCCATCCACCCCTCCCGCCTCCCCCGAATCGGAAAGCGCGCTCCTCGCCGTCCGCCGCGAAAAACTCGCGAAACTCGAGGCCGCCGGCATCAACCCATGGGGCGGTCGCTTCGATACCTCCCACTCCATCGCCGAAATCCGCGACTCCTTCTCCGAAGGCCTCCAAGTCCGCGCCGCCGGCCGCGTCACCGCCTGCCGCGACATGGGCAAAACCCTCTTCTTCGACCTCTCCGACCTCGAAGGCCGCTTCCAGTGCTTCTTCAACGCCAAAAACGTCCCCGAAGACACCTTCTCCACCTTCAAAAACCTCATCGATATCGGCGACTGGGTCGGCGTCTCCGGCGAAACCTTCATCACCAAAACCGGCGAACCCTCCATCAAGGTCACCGAACTCACCGTCCTCTCCAAATCCCTCCGACCCATGCCAGATAAATGGCACGGCGTCGCCGACCGCGAAATCAAATACCGCCAGCGCTACCTCGACCTCATGGCCAATCAGCGCAGCCGCGAGGTCTTCATCCTCCGCAGCCGCATGGTCGCAGAAATCCGCCGCTACCTCCAGGACCGCGGCTTCCTCGAAGTCGAAACCCCCATGCTCCAGGCCGTCCCCGGCGGAGCCGCCGCACGTCCCTTCGAAACCTTCCACAACGCCCTCGGCCAGCCGTTCTTCCTCCGCATCGCCCCCGAACTCTACCTCAAACGTCTGCTCGTCGGCGGCTTCACCAAGGTCTTCGAACTCAACCGCAACTTCCGCAACGAAGGCATCTCCCGCCGCCATAACCCCGAATTCACCATGCTCGAGGCCTACTGGGCCTGCGCAGACTTCCGCCAGATGGCAGACCTCGTCGAAGACCTCGTCTGCCACCTCGCAGAAAAATTCATCGGCTCCCTCCTCATCGAGCACAAAGACGCCGACGGCAACGTCACGCGCACCATCGACCTCTCCCGTCCCTGGAACCGTACCCCCTACCGCGACCTCCTCCGCTCCATCGACCCCCAATGGTTCGATTACTCCCCGGACCAACGCCGCACCCGCTGCGCAGAACTCGGCGTCGAAATCTCCCCAGCCATGGAAGACTACGAGGTCACCCAGCAGGTCTTCGAAAAACTCATCGAAGAAAAAACCTTCAACCCCTGCTTTGTCACCCACGTCCCGGCAGAACTCGTCCCCCTCGCACGCCAGAACCCCGACGACCCCTCCATCGTCGACGTCTACGAACTCATCATCAACGGCGTCGAAATCTCACCAGGCTACTCCGAACTCAACGACCCCATCGTCCAGCGCCAGCGCCTCGAACACCAGGCCGGCGAGGAAACCCAGAAGGTCGACGAAGAATTCCTCCTCGCCCTCGAACACGGCATGCCCCCAGCTGGCGGCATCGGCATCGGCATCGACCGCCTCATCATGATGCTCACAGGCTCCGATTCCATCCGCGACGTCGTCCTCTTCCCCCAACTCAAAGCCAAAGACTGACCCCGGCTCCCCAGCCCCCCGTTTCCCCCAGCCCACGCCCCTCTCCCAAAAGAGGTCTGTCCTTCTATTCGCATCCCAACGGTGTCCGTGTTTAGTCTGCGCCCTCCCAAAAGAGGTCTGTCTTCTTGTACACCTTCCCAACGGTGTCCGCGCCTTCCCAAAAGAGGCCTGTCTCCTTTTACCATTTCCAACGGTGTCCGTGATTTCGGCTAAGGTGTGCCTCCATTCGTGCCAAAACATCATCCAACCCATGGGCATCGGGCTCACCTAGGAGCGCCACTGAGGTCTGTCCCAACATGGCGCGACCAAATGTCCCCGGTCCTGGAAGTTGCCTAATCCCTCGCGCAACGCAACCCGTGCGCAACGCGGTGCAATTGAACGCCGCCCCAATCGACATCATCTCCCTGCAGAAAGCCCAGACCTCTTCACGACCAAGACGCATGACACTCTGGCTCAGATCCCCCCTCAGAGTAGCGCAACCAAACCCGTATCACACGCCCCGCATCAAGCGGCCAGACCTCTCTATCAAGCAAAAGCCGATCCCTCCGTCCTCGATGCACCCGGTCGGACATCAACCCGACGCACGCCAAACAATCCCCGCTAGCGACAACCCGCCAGCCAATCCATCATCGGCGTCTCACTACCCCCCCGTCCATGCCCCTCACCCCCTCAACTGCCGCAGATTGTACAATTCCCGCCACTCCTTCCCGATCCTCCTCGCACCCGTCTTCCGCTCCTCCCGGCTCCTTCCGCCAAACCAGTTCCGGTTCCGTTCAAACCACCCGTCAATAAACTCTCGACTCCCGAGGATCACCCCTTCCGTCAGGTGCCGCACGCGCCTCAGCAGCAATTCGGTCCGGATTCCGCCTTCTCCCTCCAGACGCGCCATGGTTCTTTCGCTCAGTCCCCTCCGCACCAATCGTCCGTCTTCATCAACTCGTGGTCTGCCCGCGATTCCCAGCAATCGGCGGTACCGCACCAACGATTCCAACTGCCGCCGGCGGCGCTGCCGCTCCGTTTCCACCGGTTCCGGTGCACCCAGCGCCCGGCCATGCACCCGTTCGGCAGTCCATCCAGTGACCTTCACCAATCCCTCCACCGCCAGCAGCTTCCCAGCCATCGCCTCAGCGTACCCGCACCACCGGTAATCACCGGGATCATTCACCATTCCGGCCCTGACAGGATTCAAATCAATGTAGGCACTCATCGTGCGCAATGCCATGTGTTCATCCGCAACGATAACACTCTTGTAGCGTCCCTCCCACAGCGTGCCCTTCCGGCCCGCCCGGCGGTTGTACCATTGCGAGAACCTTTGTTTCAACGACTTCGCGAACTCCGTGAGCCGGAACATCCGGGCCAGCATTCGCTGCCGCCATTCTTCGATGACCGCCCCGTTGCCGCTCTCCTCATAAAGCGCAAACTGCCGCGTCATCCCCTTCCGCCACGCATCCCCCACCGAGGCCTTCCAGCGTTCCAGCACCGTTTCCAGTGGAAGATCATATCCCTCAGGCCGCCGCGGCACCCGCAGCAGGATGTGAAAATGATTGCACATCACACAAAACGTCAGGATCTCGACTCCGTGAAACGCGGCCAACGACCGCATCATCCTGACAAACTCTTCCTTTTCGGGCTCCCCGAAGATGTACCGCTGGTCTACCACGCGCGAGCAGACGTGGTAAATCCCGGCTTCAGTCTCCGGCTCAGTGTAAACGCGCGGCTTGGCCATAAATTATGCGGCACTCGTGTACATGCGGTATTACCAAAGTCAAGGGATTGTTCGCTGGGGATCGCGCGATAGAGCAAGAAAGAGGCCTGTCGCCTTGTCAGCACCCCTCACCGCAGTCGCCTGTCTTCTCGCCCACTGCGAGTCGCCTGTCTTCTTGTGCGCCTCACGAACCCGTCCCGCCTGGCGGCACCCCGCGCGCATCGAAGAGGTCTGCCCACTTGCGCGCACTCCTCCCGCGCCCGCACCCCTAAATGGTCCTTCCAACGCTCCCTTGGCCACGCGCCCACCTCGGAGAGGTCTGTCCACTTGCGCAATCCCGCCGCGCCTCACCCATCACAACGCGCCCTTGGCCACGACGACAATTGAAGCCCAAGAACCCTGCCCACCTGCCCGCTCAAGGGTCGGGAGAATTTCAGCGGCCCCCCCTCATTACCTTAGCGCCCTCCCATCCCGGCCTCTTGCCATCTCCCCTCGCTCCTCCCGGCCTTCGACAGCCCCACTCTCCCCGACCACGCCGCCGCGACCCATTCCTGACGCAGTTTCGCAGAATGGATTGACAAATGGGATAAGAATGGCAAAACTATCCGGGAATTCGCGGACAATAATGGCACGCCTCAAGAACAATGTAGACACAGTCCAGATCACCTTGTCGGTGACGCAGACGGTTCGTGATTTTCTTGAGCAGTTGAGTATCAGCGGGTTCTACGGCAAGAACGCCGCCGAAACCGCCGCCGTCCTCCTGAAGGAAAAACTCCGGGAACTCTCCACCCAACGGAACATGGTCGGCGTCAATTCCCTCCCGCCCGCTCCACCTGCCGCACCCTTCGCCTGATCGCCCAGACCACCCCTTTCCAACCACTCTACTCTCCGCGCCGCCATGAACTCCCGCCACGTTTGCTACACCATCCCTCCACGCCCGCGCCGTCAGCACGTCACCATGGACACCGGCCCGGTCATCCCCGCCGCACGCTACAATTCTGGTTCCTCTGGCGATGACCTCCGCCGTCTCGCCCTCGAACTCGTCCAGCACGACCCAGTTCTCGCCCACCTCCTGGTCCGCGCCGGTCAGCGCCGCTCCGGGAACTGACCTCCCGCCCCGGATCCGCTTCACTGCCCATCCTTTCGGCGGATGCGGTCAAAAAACCCTCGCAACCCCCCGCGCCGCTGCTGCGCAGGTGCAGGTTGCGGTGCCGGATTGCTCGCCACGGGTGCCGACGCAGTCGCCCCGGATCCCTCCGCTCGCGGCTTTGGCTTCCGCTTCCTGGACGTCACCTCTCCTCCGCCCTCTTCTGGCACCTCCCCTTCCTTAGCCTCCCGCTTGCGCTTCAAATCCCCGCGGCGGTCCAGCGTCCGATAGATGTTCCGGAACACATCCGCCACAATCGGCGCCACCTTCCGCCCGCCAGAGATCTCATCCTCGCCCGGGTCCCCCTCATACAGACACGCATACGCATAATCCGGCCTGCCCGCCGGCAGGAACCCCGCAAACCACGCCACATACTGGCGCTTCGCAGGCTGCCACTGCCCCGTCCCCGTCTTCCCGGCCATCGCCACCGCCGAAATCCCCGCTCGGGTCCCCGTGCCGTTCCCGTCGGCCACCACCGCCCGCATCCCCCGTCGCACCGCGTCAAGATTCTCCTTCGATATCGTCAACGTCCCCCTCACAGACGGCGGAAAATGATGCACAATCCGCCCCTCCACATCCTGAATCTGCTTCACCAGCCGCGGCCTCGGAACCGCATCCCCTCGCGCCACCCCAGCCATCATCTGACAAACCTGCAGCGGCGTCGCTTCCACATCGCCCTGCCCGATCGACACATTCGCCAGATTCCCCCCGATCATCGGTCCCTTCTTCGCCTTCGCATAATACTCAGGATTCGGCATCCGCCCAGCCACTTCCATCTCCTCAAGACAGATCCCCGTCTTGTCCCCAAATCCAAACCGGCTCCCCATCGTCGCCAGTTCAGGCCCACCGCATGCCTTCGCCGCCTGGAAAAACCAAGTGTTGCACGACCGCTTGATCGCCTGCACCACGTCCATCGGCCCCTCGTCTCGGTGCGAGTGATTCCACATCCAGATCTTCCCGAAGTACATACCCTTGTAACACCGGTACTCGGTATCCGGATCCACCTTCTCCGTCTCCAGCGCCGCCAGCGCCGTCACAATCTTGAACGTCGAAGCCGGCGGATACAACCCCTGCGTCGACCGGCAGTACAGAATCTTGTCAGGGTGATCCACCAGCTTCTTGTACTCCTCGTCACCAATCCCGTAAACCCATTCGTTAGGATCCGGAGCTGGCGTCGATGCCATCGCCACCACATCCCCGGTGTGAATGTCCATGATCACAAACGAACCCCGCACCCCCCGCGACCGCAATCCCCGCTCCGCCGCCTCCTGCATGTCAAGATCCAGCGACGTCACCACCGTGTGCCCAGCCTTCGGCCGCTCCCGCCATTCCTCCGCCAATCGGCTCCCCTTCGCATCATACAACGCCGTGTACAACCCCGGTGCCCCAGTCAGCTCCGCATCAAACCGCTTCTCCAACCCAGCCCGCCCCACCGTCGGCGGCCACATGTTCTCCTCTGGCTTCAATTCCCCGGAGGGAAACCCGCCGCTCTTCCCCATCTGCCCCATCAAATGCCCCGCAAATGACTTCGCCGGATACGACCGCAGGAAAAACGGCCGCAGCACCATCCCCGCCGGCAGCTTCTTCTGCAAATCCTCCGCCTTCTCCTCGCTGATCACCGCATTCAGATACATCGGCACCCAGCGCCGCTTCTTGTAATGCTCCACAATGTCCGCATCCGTTACCTCCCACGCCACTCCTGCCTCTGCCGCACACGCCGCCAGCACAGGCCGCACCGCCCCGATCACCGCCAAATCCGTCATCCCATCCGCCAGCGGAAACTCCGCGCCCGCATAGTACGCCACCCGGTTCTGCGCCAGTGGCTTTCCAAACCGGTCCACAATCAACCCCCTTGGCCCCGGTATCCTCAACGACACCGGCCGCGCATTCGGATCCGTATTCAACGCCACATTGATCTTCGACGGATCCGGCGCAGTCGACTTCGGCGCTGCCGGCCGCTGCAATGGCGACGGCGCAGGCACCGCCGGCACTTCCCTCACCTCTCCCTCCGTATCGGCATCCGGCGAATCCTCCACCACCTCCGCCCGCGGCACCACCCCGGGAACCACCGGCTCCGCAGCCCCCTCCGCCATCGGCTCATCCTCCTCCACCACAGCCTCCGCCCGTGGCGGCGGCGGCTCATTCGGATCCGGCGCTTCCTCCTCAACAACCGCCTCAGCACGCGGCACCGCATCTCCCTCCGGATCCACACCCTCCTCCTCATCCACCGGCACCGCACGCGGCACCGCAGCCTCCTCCTGCGCCGCAAGCGTCAGCGGCAGGGCCAGCAGCATTATCAACGGAACCGACGGAGTGAGTCGCATGGAACAAGTTCAGGTAAATTCAGCAAAACGGTGCCACCCGCCAGCAGCTTTGCCAGCGCGACTTGCAGCCCTCATTCCACATTCTGCACCTGCTCGCGAATCCGCTCAACCTCCGTCTTGCCAGCCACCATGCTGTGCGCAATCCCCAGATTCCCAGCCTTCGAACCCACCGTGTTCAACTCCCGGTTCAGTTCCTGACAAAGAAAATCCAACGCCCGGCCCGACGGCTCGCTCACCTTCAGCAACCGCCGG
>CANHUG010000185.1 GCA_947462995.1 Verrucomicrobiales bacterium
CCTTTGCCGTTTTCCCAGAGACGCGAGCCGTCTTTGAGGCGGACGGCGATGGCGGCGTTGGCTTTGCCGCCCTGGCCGACGGTGGCGAAGCAGATGCCGTTGGTGATGGTGGGGGAGCCGACGGCGCGCTGGCCGGGTTGGGGGTTATCGACGTTCCAGAGGACCTTGCCGGAGGCGGCGTCGAGACATGTCAGGGCGGCTGGGTTGCTGGAGAGGACGACGCGCCAGAGGCCGGGGGATTCTTCGAAGACGGCGGGTGTGGAGAACGGTGTGCGGTCGCTGCGGCGCGGGAGTTTCCAGAGCGTGGAGCCGTCCTTCGGGTTGAGCCCGGCGATGAAGCCGTCGGCTCCCTGGGAGTCGTTGACGACGATGAGGGACTGGCCTGCGAGGACTGGGGAGGCGCCGCTGCCGTGTTCTTCGGAGTAGGGGCCGAGGTTGACTTGCCAGAGCTTGTGGCCGTTGTGGTCTGCGGCGAGGGCGAGCATGTTGCCGCCGCTGGTCCATGAGAGGTAGATGCGGTCTTTGTCGACGGTGGGGGTGCTGCTGGCGAAGCTGTTGAAGCGGTGTTTGCCGTGGGCGTCGAACGAGTCAGCGAGACGCCAGCGTTCCTTGCCTGAGGAGAGGTCGAGGCAGAGGAGGGAGCGGCTGGAGCCGTCGGTTTCTGTGGTTAGGAAGATGGAGTTGCCCCATGCGACCGGGGAGGAGACGCCGGTGCCGGGGAGGTCGGTTTTCCATGCGAAGTCTGCGGCTGAGAAGGAGGCGGGGAGATTGGGGGCGGGGGCTTGGCCGCTGGTGCCGTGGAAGCGCGTCCAGTCCTGAGCTGCGAGCGGGGAGGCGAGGGCTCCCATGAATGTCAGGGAGGTGAAGGCGAGCGAGGCTGGGAGGCGTGACGAGAGGATACGGCTCATGGTGGGAAGGGAGCCGTGGGTGGCGGGGAGTGCCTGCGGGATGGGGATCCGCATCAGCGGAGTGCAGCGACGGCTTTTTCGAGACTGGCGGGGTCTGAGATGGAGTGGACTGGGGTGCCTTTACGGATGCGGGAGAGCATGCCTGCGAGTTGGCCGCCGGGGCCGAGTTCGATGAAGAGGTCGTGGCCGGCTTCGAGGAGGAAGTCCATGCTTTGGGCCCAGCGGACGGAGCCGGTGACCTGGCATTCGAGCGTGTGGCGGATGTCTTCGGGGGACGAGACTGGCCGGGCTTCGAGATTGCAGATGACGGGGAAGGCTGGGGAGTTGAGTGGAGTGGAGGCGAGTTCGGCGGCGAGTTTTTGCTGAGCGCTGATCATGAGACGGCTGTGGTAGGCGCCGGCGACGGGGAGTTCCTTGCCGCGGAGGCCGCGTTCTTTGGCGAGGGAGACGGCGCGGGCGATGTTTTCTTTGGAGCCGCTGAGGACGATTTGTCCGGGGGTATTGAAGTTGGCCATGTCGACATCGGCTTCGGTGGCGAGGGCACGGATCTGGGATTCTTCGCCGCCGAGCATGGCGAGCATGGTGCCGGCGGTGGCGTTGCAGGCGTCTTCCATGAAGCTGCCGCGGCGTGCGACGAGTTGGAGACCGTCGGCGAAGGAGAACGTGCCGGCGGCGGCGTGGGCCGTGAACTCGCCGAGGGAGAGGCCTGCGGCGGCGGCGATTTCGAGATCGGGGAGGGCGTCGCGGAGGACGGCGAGACAGGCGAGACCGTGGGCGTAGAGAGCGGGCTGGCAGCGGCTGGTGCGGGTGAGTTCCTCGATGGGGCCTTGGAACATGACGTTCGAGAGACTGTAGCCGAGGACGGCGTCGGCTTCGTCGAGGAGGGTACGGGCGGCGGGGAAGGCGGAGGCCAGTTCGTGGCCCATGCCGACGGTTTGAGCGCCTTGACCGGCGAAGAGGAGGACGACGCGTTTGCTCATAAAGGGGAGGGAGGAATTACAAAGGGGCGGGGAGGTAGCAGTCGGGCGGGGAGGCTGCAAGGGGCATGCTGGGGGCCGGGGGAACCGGGGTGGGTGGTAGTGACGGGGGCCCATGGATGCGGGAGAAAATGGCGGTGCGCGGAGCGATTGGGGCCTTGAAGGGGAGCGGAACTGAAAGTAATCCCCCTGCATTATGAAGTCATCCGATAGACTGGTAGTGGCGGTGTCGCTGTTGTGGAGCCTTGCGGCTGTTGGTGGTGAGAATTGGCCGTGTTTTCGAGGGCCGACGCGGCAGGGGGAGTCGCAGGCGAAGGGACTGCCGCTGGAGTGGGATGTGGCGAAGGATGGAGGGAAGGGATTGAAGTGGAAGACGGAGATCCCGGGTGAGGGGCATTCGTCGCCGATTGTGTGGGGGGACCGGATTTTTGTGACGACGGCGACGGAGGGCGGTGCGGGGGCGGAAGTGCTGTGTGTTAGTGCGGGCGACGGGAAAGTGCTGTGGCGGACGAAAGTGTTCACGCAGGAGACGGCGCGGAAGGAGACGAGGAACACATATGCGACGCCGACGCCGGTGACGGATGGGAAGCGGGTGTATGCGTTGTTCGGGTCGGGCGGGGTGGCGGCGCTGGATTTTGAGGGGAAGGTGGAGTGGGAGTTCCGGGAGTATCGTTTTTACAGCAGGCATGGGTTGGGGTCGTCGCCGGTGCTGGAGGACGGGATGCTGGTGATTCCGTGGGACTGGAGTACGGATCCTGACAAAGAGGGGGCGGACAAGGAGCGGGTGGGATGGCAGTTGCCGTGGGACCGGAGTTTTGTGTTTGCGTTGCGGGCGGACGATGGGAAGCAGGCGTGGAAGACGATGCGCGGGAGTTCGCGGATTTCGCACATCACGCCGAACATGTGGACGGATGAGAGCGGGCGGCGGGTGGTGGTCAGTGCGGCCGGGGATGTGGTGCAGGGGTTTGATCTGAAGAGCGGGGAGTTGCTGTGGACGGCGGACAATCCGGGGGAGGGGATCACGCCGTCGGTGATGATTGCGGAGGGCTTGGTGATCCAGGCGAATGGGTTTGGCGGGGCGGATTCGGTGCGGGCGTTCCGGTTGGCGGGTGCGAAGGGGAAGTTGCCGGAGACGGCGATGGCGTGGGAGCAGGACAAGAATCCGCCGAAGCTGCCATCGATGATTCATGCGGCACCGAATCTGTATTGTGTGACAGAGGGCGGGATGGCGTGGTGTGCGAAGACGGCGACGGGCGAGGTGGTGTGGCGGGAGCGGTTGGGCGGGACGTATGCGGCTTCTCCGATCCTTGCGGACGGGAAGATTTACATCACCGGGGACGACGGGGTGACGGCGGTGATCGAGGCCGCGGAGAGCTTCAAAGTGCTGGCGAGGAATCCGCTAGGCGAGAACGTGCAGGCGTCGCCGGCGGTGTGGAATGATCATCTGCTGATCCGGGGCGAGAAGCATCTGTTCTGCATCGGGAAGTGATAGGTGGCTGGCGCAGGGTCAGCGTTTTCCGAGCCAGTCGGGGGATTGGTAGCGTGCGGTGAGGTCGGCGCAGAGGGAGAAGGGGAAGGCGTCGGCGGGGAACGTGCGGCATTCGGCGGCGAGGGCGGCGGCGAGGCGGGAGGGGAAGTCGTCCGGGAGAGGGACGCCGTTGAGAGTGCCCTGGTGGAGGAGCCCGTGGCGGCTGCGGCGCTGACCGGCTCCGGCGATTTTGCGGCCGTTAGGGGAGAGGAGATCGCCGGGTGCGGGGAAGTCGAGACAGCAACCGGTGGTGGGGACTGGGGCGTCGGGTGGGACCTGGGTGACGGCGATGCCAGAGGAGAGGAGTACGGTGGCGAGGGCCTTGTGGAAAGTGGCGTAGGAGAGAGGTGGATTGAGGGAGGCGGCGGGGTGGGATCTGGGCACGATGAGGGACCATGTGAAGTCGGTGCCGTGGGAGACGATGCCGCCGCCGGTCCAGCGGCGGACGATGGGTTGGGATGGTCCGGCGACGGCGCGGGCGTCAGCGGCGGGGATGAAGTAGCCGAAGCTGACGGCGGGTTCAGACCATGAGTAGACGCGGAGGGTGGGGCGGAGGACGGAGAGGAGGAGTGCTTCGTCGGCGGCCATGTTAGCGGCGGGGCCGCGAGGGTGGGAGCGGTCGTCGAGGAGGTCGAGGGAGGAGAAGATGGGGAGGGGGGAGGGCATCAGGAGGCGTGGTCGTCGTCCGGGGGTTCGGCGAGGCCCATGGTGTGGAGTTTGCGGTGGAGCGTGCGGCGGGAGATGCCGAGGAGGCGAGCGGCGGCGCTGCGGTTGTCGCCGGTGCGGCGGAGGGCTTCGCGGATGAACGAGTCCTCCATGGCGGCGAGGTTGAGGTCGGCTGGTGGGGAGGTGGGCGAGGAGGGTGAGAGTGGGCGGGAGATGGAGGATTCGCCGGGAGCTGGGAGGGCGTTAGGGGCGGGAGGTCTGGAGCTGGCGAGATTGAGGATGTGGCCGCCGCGGAGCGAGTGGGGGAGGTGGCGGAGGAGGAGTTTGGGGCCGGTGCACATGACGACCCCGTGTTCGATGGCGGTGCGGAGTTCGCGGACATTGCCTGGCCAGCGGTAGCTGGTGAGTGCTTCCATGGCTTCGAGGGAGATTTCGCGGACCTCGCGGCGGTTTTCCTTGGCTAGTTCGCGGAGGAAGGCGGCGGCGAGGATGGGGACGTCTTCGGGCCGGTCGCGGAGCGGGGGCATGTGGATATTGACCACATTGAGGCGGAAGTAGAGGTCCTCGCGGAATTTGCCGTCTTCGACCATGGCGGCGAGGTTTTTGTTAGTTGCGGCGATGACGCGGACATCGATTTTGATGGGGGCGTTGCCGCCGACGCGTTCGACGGTGCGTTCGCCGAGGGCGCGGAGGAGTTTGACCTGAGTGCTCTGATCGATTTCGCCGAGTTCGTCGAGGAAGAGCGTGCCGCCGTTGGCGGTTTCGAAGCGGCCGATGCGGCGTTCGGAGGCACCGGTGAAGGCGCCGCGTTCGTGGCCGAAGAGTTCGCTTTCGAGCAATTGGGGTGAGAGGGCGGCACAGTGGACGATGACGAGTTTGGCTTTGGGGCGGCCGCTGAGGTTGTGGAGGGCGTGGGCGACGAGTTCCTTGCCGGTACCGCTTTCGCCTTCGATGAGGACGGTGGCGCGTGTGGGGGCGACCTGCTGGATGCTTTCGAAGACCCGCTGCATGGGGGCGGAATTGCCGAGGAGCTTGTCGAGGCCGAAGCGGTCGTCGATCTGGCGCTGGAGGGAAGTGTTTTCCTGTTCGAGGTTTCTGCTGCGGAGGGCGCGGCGGATGAGGAGGTCGAGTTCCTCGATATTGACTGGTTTGGTGACGAAGTGCCATGCACCGCGGCGCATGGCTTCGACGGCGGTGTCGACGCTGCCGTAGGCGGTCATCATGATGACGACTGGGGGGTGAGGGAAGGCGAGGGCGGCGTCGATGAGTTGCATGCCGTCGTCGGCACCGAGGCGGAGGTCGGTGACCATGACGTCGATGCGTTCGTGTTTGAGGACTTCGAGGGCTTCGGCGCGGTCGGAGGCGACGTAGACATCGAAATCGTCTTCGAGGGACATGCGGAGACCGTCGCGGGTGTGTTTTTCGTCGTCGACGATGAGAACGGTGGCGTCCATGAGTGGGGGAGGAGAGCGGGAGGGGGAGGGGGAAGATGGGACAAACTGACACGGAGGCAACCGCGTGCTGGGGAACGGATGGAGGGAGCATTTGGGGGGTTGCGGGTGGAGGGTGTGCGGCCTATGCGGAGAGCTATGCGGATCATAGCGGGCAGCGCCGGCGGCATTACGATCACGGTACCCAAGACATCCCTGCGGCCGACGGCTGACCGGGTGAGGGAGGCGGTGTTTTCGAAGCTTGGGGAGTTGGTGGAGGGGGCGGCGGTGCTGGATTTGTTTGGCGGGAGCGGGTCGTATGGGCTGGAGTGTCTGAGTCGTGGGGCGAAGCGGGCGATGTTTGTGGAGACGGATCGGGTGGCGGCGCATGTGATTCGCGAGAATCTGGCGAAGGCGCGATTGAGCGGGGGGACGGTGGTGCAGATGCCTGTGGAGAACTGGTTGCGGGGACGCGGGCGGGAGACGGGGGAGGGCGAGCGGTACGATCTGATTTTTGCTGATCCACCGTATGCGAAGGCGAAGGGAGATGTGGATTGGAACGGCCGGTTGCTAGGGGATGCGGTGCTGCCGGGGTTGCTGGCACCGGGAGGGTGGTTTCTGCTGGAGTCGTTTGCGCGGGGCGGAGCGGGGGCGGTGGAGGGATCGCGGTGGGAATTGCGGGACGAGCGGCGGTATGGCGATGCGCTGATAGGATATTACCAACTCAAGCCTGATTCTGCGCATGCGGCTCTGGACGATACTGCTGGCGTATAATCTGCTGCTGCCGTTTGTGCTGGTGGTGCTGCTGCCGGCGAGCCTTGTGAAGATGAGGCGGCGGGGCGGGTATGGGGCGAAGTTCTGGCAGCGGTTCGGGTTTTTTGATGCGGCGACGCGGGCGCGGCTGGAGGCGGGTCGCGGGCGGGCGTGGTGGCTGCATGCGGTTAGTGTGGGGGAAGTGAATGTGGCGCGGAAGCTGATAGCGGAGCGATTGAAGGTTGCGCCGGGGGATCCGGTGGTGTTGTCGGTGACGACATCGACTGGGTATGCGGTGGCGGTGAAGGATGCGCCGGAGACGTTGACGGTGATTTACAGTCCGGTGGATCTGCTGCCGGTGCCGGGTCGGTTGCTGGAGATGATCCGGCCGGTGGTGCTGGTGCTGGTGGAGGCGGAAGTTTGGCCGAATCTGGTGTGGGGTGCGCGGAAGAGGGGGATTCCGGTGGTGCTGGCGAATGCGAGGTTGTCGCCGCGGAGCGAGCGTCGGTATGGGAAGGTGCGGGCGCTAGTGGAACCGGTGTTCGGGTTGCTGACGCGAGTGCTGGTGCAGGATGCGTCGGATGCGGCGAGGTGGGCATCGATTGGGGTTCCGGCGGAGAGGATTGTGCTGAGCGGGAGTGTGAAGTATGATCTGGCGGGAGCGGTTAGGGAGGGGCGGGTGCCGGAATTCCGGGGGATTATGGAGCGGGTGTGGGGTCCGGGGCATCCGGTGATTCTGGCGGCGAGCACGCATGGTGGAGAGGAAGCGGCGTTGGTGGAGGCGCTGCGGCCGGTGCTGGAGGCGCTTCCGGAGGTCAGGCTTGCGGTGGCTCCGAGGCATGCGGAGCGACGCGGGGAGGTGGTGGCTGCGGTGGAAGCGACTGGTGGGCGGGCGGTGCTGCGGACGCGGGTTGAGGAGGAAGTGGAGGAGGCAGGAATGCTGCCTGTGCTGGTGATTGATTCGACTGGGGAATTGCGGGACTGGCAGGCGCTGGCGACGGTGGTGGTGATGGGGAAGAGTTTTCTGTCGCGGGGCGGGCAGAATCCTGCGGAGGCGATTGCTGCGGGTGTGCCGGTGATTTGCGGGCCTCACATGGAGAATTTC